>JAEZGQ010000130.1 GCA_023416895.1 Bacillota bacterium
TCGCTTTTGGGGAAGGTTTTTCAATGAGCGTAAGGCGTAAGGCGCTTGAAGCGCTTATGGACATTACCGATCGCGGAGCATATGCAAACCTCCGTCTCAAGGAGGCGCTCGAAGGGATGGAGGAGCGCGACGCCAGATGGGCGAGCGCGCTCGTTTATACGGTGCTCGACCGGCTCAACTACATCGACTATGTGCTGGAAACGCACGCGAAGGGTAAGCTCAACCCTTCCATCCGCGGCATTTTGCGCATGGGCGTTTGTCAGGCGCTGTTTATGGATGTGCCGGATAGCGCCGCATGCGACGAAAGCGTAAAGCTAGCGCGGGAAATCGGCAAGGGGGCGCTTAGTGGGTATGTAAACGCCGTGATGCGAAGCGTTTGCCGCGCAAAGGAGAACCCGCTCGATCTGCCTGGCGACCTTGCGGAGCGGCTCAGCGTGGAATACAGCTTTCCGCTGTTTTTGATAAAAGAATACATCGAGCGTTACGGCGAGGCGTTTGCGCAGGACATGCTGACGTTTCGCGGAAGGGGCATTACGCTTCGCGCACAGTACCCTTACACTGAGGAAGAACTTGAGCGGGAACTTACCAGCCGCAACCTTGCGTTTACGCGCGGCAAAATCGCAAAGAGCGCGTTTTGCTTGGAACGCGGGCTTGACGTTACGAAAATCGAACTTTTCCTTTCCGGCAAGGTGGCCGTGCAAAGTGAAGGGGCGATGCTTGCCTGTTTGGCGCTCGACCCAAAGCGTGGGCAAACCGTGCTTGATGCCTGTGCCGCCCCTGGCGGTAAAACCGCGTACATAAGCGCCCTCATGCACGGCGAGGGGAGCATAACCGCGTGGGAAATTCACCCGCATCGCGCGGAGCTCACAGCGAAAACGCTGGCGCGGCTTCATGTGAACAACGCCGAAGTTGCCGTGCGCGATGCTTCCGTCAAGGACGAAGCGCTTTTTGAAACCATGGACGCGGTTCTTGTGGATGCGCCCTGCTCAGGCCTTGGCCTTTGGGGCAAGCCGGATGCCAAGCAAAACAAAGATGAGGAGGCCGTTGGGCGGCTTAGCGCACTTCAAAAAAGCATTCTTTCTGCTTGCGCAGGCTATGTGAAGCGCGGCGGTACGCTTGTTTACTCCACCTGCACCGTATCGCATGCGGAAAACGAGGCGCAGGTTGAGGCATTTTTGAAAGAACATATGGAATTTTCGCTGGCGAGCCTTGAAGCATATGTGCCGCAATCCCTGCATGAGCGGGCAAAGGGCGGCATGCTTCAGCTCTTCCCGCATCTCGACGGCACGGAGGGCTTTTTTGTGGCAAGGATGGTAAAGCATGGCGGGTGAACTGAGCCTTTGCTCCATGAACCTAACGGAGCTTGAAGCGCTTCTGAAATCGTGGAACGAACCGAAGTTTCGCGCAAAGCAGGTGTTTTCGTGGCTTGCGCGCGGCGCGCGCCCCGAGGAGATGACCGACCTTCCAAAGCCCCTTCGTGAAAAGCTTGCTCAATTGCCTTTTGGCAGTGCTGCGCTCTATGATAAGCGCATATCCGAAAAGGACGGCACGGTAAAATATCTGTTTGAGTTGGAAGACAAAAACCTCGTAGAGGGCGTTTTGATGCGCTACCGCTACGGCAACACGCTCTGCATTTCCACGCAGGTTGGCTGCAAAATGGGCTGCGCGTTTTGCGCCTCCACGCTGGAGGGCTGCGTAAGAAACCTTACGGCAGGGGAAATGCTTGGGTTTTTGAGCGTCGTTGAGCGCGACGAAGGGCATGATGCCGCGCACGAGCGCGCGGTAACAAACGTGGTGCTCATGGGAAGCGGCGAGCCGCTTGACAATTACGAAAACGTCGTGCGTTTTTTGCACCTTGTAAGCGATAAAAACGGCAAAAACATAAGCCCGCGCAACATTTCTCTTTCTACCTGCGGTCTGGTTCCGGAGATTTACCGGTTTATGGAGGAAGCACCGCACGTTACGCTGAGCGTATCGCTGCATGCGCCAAACGATGCGCTAAGAGATCGCATCATGCCCATCAACCGCCGCTATCCGGTTGCTATGCTTCTGGAGGCGGCAAACGCATACGCTTTGCAAACGGGAAGGCGTGTGGTGTTTGAATATGCGCTCATCGGCAATCTCAATGATGCGCAGATGCATGCAATCGAGCTTAGCGAAAAGCTACGCGGCATGAACTGCCATGTCAACCTCATCCCGCTCAACCCCGTGCCGGAACGCGGGCTCGATGGGGTCACAAGGGAGCACGCAAAGCGATTTGCTGAGTGGCTTGAAAGCCGAGGCATTTCCGCGACGGTGCGTCGCGAAATGGGGACGGATATTGAGGGCGCGTGCGGCCAACTGAGGCGGCGCGTTTTGGAGGCTCAGGGAAAGGGGGCGGACGCATGATTTATGCCGCGAGAAGCGAAAAAGGAAAGCGCTATCAAAACGAGGACACGCTGTTTGTGCCCGCACGCGGCGAGGTTGCGCTTTTTATCGTGGCAGACGGTATGGGCGGACACAATGCGGGGAGCGTTGCGAGCAGGCTCGCCGCGCAAACCGTGGAGACGGAAGTCAAAAAGGGCGGAATCGCCACGCCGGATGCCTTGCTTTTAAGCGCGATTGCGGTTGCAAACCGCGCCGTATTGGACTATGCCAACAGCGATATAAACTGCCGAGGCATGGGTACCACCATGGTTGCGGCGCTGGCGTTTCAAACCAAATATGTGGCTGCAAACGTAGGCGACAGCCGCCTTTACCATATGCACGACGGCATGCTCACGCAGGTGACACGCGATCATTCCTATGTGGCGGAGCTTGTGGATGCGGGAGAGATCACGCCCGAGCAGGCCGCCGTTCACCCCAGAAGAAACATCATTACGCGCGCTTTGGGTACGCGCAGCGAGGAAAAGGTGGATATTTTCAGGCGGGAGTGGGCGCGAGGAGACACGCTTATGCTCTGCTCCGACGGCCTTCACGGCGTGCTTGACGACTGCGAGCTTGCGCGCGTGCTCCGCGAAAATGGCGACGATCTTCAGGATGCCTGCGATATGCTTGTGGAGTTTGCGCTCTATGGCGGCTCCACCGATAACATCAGTGTCATCCTCATCAAAAATCAGGAGGTGCGGTAAATGACAGAGACCGTCATATCCCAAAGATACCGCATCGATAGTCTGATCGGCTCGGGCGGCATGGCCAATGTTTACAAGGCGTTCGACTTAAAAACGGGCAAGACGGTTGCGCTCAAGGTGCTTAAGGACGAGCACCGTGAGGATGCGGATTTTGTTCGCCGCTTTGAACGTGAAGCGCAGGCGGTGCTCTCGCTTTCGCACGACAACATCGTAAAATCCTACGACGTGGGCGAGGATGGCGACGTTTCCTACATCGTGCTCGAATATGTGGAAGGAAGCACCTTAAAGGAAATCATCACGCGCGAGGGCGCACTTTCTCCGCGCGTTGCGGTGAGCGTGGCTTCACAGGTTTTAAGCGCGCTTTCTCACGCGCACGAGCGCGGCATTATCCACCGCGATGTAAAACCGCAAAACGTAATCATCACCCCGAGCGGGCGCGCGAAGCTGACGGATTTCGGCATTGCCCGCGATGTGGCTTCCACCACGCGTACGTTTGCCGGCACCAACGTGATCGGCTCGGTACATTATCTTTCCCCCGAGCAGGCGCGCGGCGACGAGGTAACCGCGGAAAGCGACCTTTATTCCTGCGGGATCATGCTTTATGAAATGCTTTTGGGCGAAGTGCCGTTTGCGGGTGAAAACTCCGTTGCCATTGCGCTCAAGCACCTGCATGAGGAAATTACCCCGCCCATGGTAATCAACCCCAAAATATCGCGTGCGCTTTCGGACATCATCGTAAAGGCTACGTCTAAAAAACCATCCATGCGCTATCATACCGCGGGCGAGATGCGTGAGGACCTTCAGCGCGCGCTGCGCGAGCCGCACGGCAAGTTTGCGCGCGTTAAAAACAAAGACAAAGACAAACGCCGCAGCCGCCGCTACGGTATCCTAAACATTGCGCTTCTCACCTTTGTGACGATTGGGCTTTTTGTTGCGCTGTTTTTTATCATTCGAGCGTGGAGCGACGGCGGTATAAACGGTGCGGATGATTATGTGGTTCCTACGCTTGAGGGGAAAAAGGTGGAGGACGCGACGGCGCTTGCGGCGCTTCGCAGCTTTGAACTTTTTGTGACGGAGTATCAGTCCAGCACGCAGTATCCGGAAGGTACCGTGATCAGTCAGGATCCTTTAAGCGGCACCAGCGGTAAGCCGGGCGACGTCATCAATGTAATCGTCAGCAGCGGCAGCGAGCGTGCTGTCGTGCCCGATGTGTTCAGTTTGTCCCTTGTGGATGCCACAATCGCCATTGAGGAGCAATCGCTTAAGGTAGGCGTTGTTGAATATGTGGAGAGCGAGCTGCCGGACGGACAGGTGGTTTCCCAGGATCCGCCTGCGAACACCGAGCTTTTGAAAAACGACGAAGTCAACCTTCAAGTCAGCGGCATGCCCGGGCAGGGTGTAGAGATGCCAAACGTTACCACTCACACGCTTACGGAGGCGCTCAGCGCCCTCGACGAGGATGGTTTTACGCGCGTATGGCTCAGGTTCGCGCCCCCAGGTGAGGGTGAAAAAGAGGAAAAGGTATTTAAGCAAAACCCCTCCGCCGCCATGGGCGTAAGCACATCCGACCTTGTGGAGCTTTGGGTTTACCGCGCTATACTTGGGGATTATGCCACGGACATTGCGGAAAATGTGGATGTAGTGGGCACCGAGCAGACGGTTGTGGTAACGGCAACGCTTCGCGAGGGGCTTGAGTTGGTTTTGTATGAAGCGGTACTGCCCGTAGGCGCAAAGCAGCCGGTATCCTTTACGGGCTACCTCCAAAAAGAAGGCGAATATGCGTATACGGTTTATCTCAATGGCACGGTGGTACACGAAAGCACCGCCGTATTCACCAAAAAGAAATAGCGGGGCGGATTTGTGCGCGGCATTATACTAAAGGGCATCGGAAGCTTTTATACCGTGCTTTGCGACGATGGAGAGAGCTATACCTGCAAGGCGCGCGGCAAATTCCGCATCGACGGTAAAACGCCCCTTCCGGGCGACCATGTGGAGTTTGAACCTTCGGGGGAATTGGAGGGCTATATGCGCGACATTCTGCCGCGCAAAAACGCCTTTTTAAGGCCCGCGGTCGCCAACGTGGATCAGCTTGTTATCGTAATGGCGGCTTCCGCACCAAAGCCCGATCTCCTGCTTACGGATAAACTTCTGCTCGACTGCGAGCGCCGCGGCGTTTCTCCGCTTCTTGTGCTCAACAAGTGCGACGAGCGCGATGCGGAGCTTGTAAGAGACATCATTTCCCAATACGAGCCGACGGGCTACCGTACCATAGAGGTTTCTGCGCACGGCGGGGAAGGGCTCGATCAGCTGAAAAGCGAGCTTTTCTCAAAGATATCCTGCTTTACAGGCCAATCCGCCGTGGGGAAGTCATCGCTTCTCAATGCGCTTTTGCCCGAGCTTGACCTTCCCGTCGGAGGGCTTTCGCGCAAGGTGGAGCGCGGCAAGCATACCACGCGCCATGCGGAGCTTTGGCCCGCCTACGGTGGCGCGGTGGTTGATACGCCGGGGTTTAGCCTGCTCGAATCGGACGAGCTTGCGCCGGAGGAACTTCCCTCCTTTTATCCGGAAATGAAAGAGCATAACAACTGCTACTTTACCGCTTGTTTGCACATGTCCGAGCCGGACTGCGCCGTGAAGCGCGCGCTTGAAGAAGGAGGAATTTCACGCGGCAGGTATGAGCGGTACTGCGAGCTTGTAAAAGAATTGATCGAAAAGAGGAAACATCGTTATGATTAAGGTTGCACCATCGATTTTGTCTGCCGATTTTGCCGATATGGGGCGCGAAGTGGAGCGTGTGGAGGCATGGGGAGCCGATTACGTGCATTTTGACGTAATGGATGGCAGTTTTGTGAACGCCATTACCTTTGGGCCCGCCATGTGCAAGGCCGTGCGTAAGCATACCTCACTACCGCTCGACGTGCATTTGATGGTTGAACATCCGGAAACGCACATCGAACAGTTCCGCGACGCGGGTGCGAATATCCTCACGTTTCACGCGGAGGCCGATAGGCACATCCATAGAACGCTGCAAAAGATTCGCCTTGCGGGCATGAAGGCGGGTGTTGTTCTAAACCCTGCAAGCCCAATTTCTTTGATCGAGCATGTGCTTGAGGAATGCGACATGGTGCTTTTGATGAGCGTGAACCCGGGCGCGGGCGGGCAGAAATTTATTCCTGAGGTGCTCAAGAAAATTAGCGCGCTTCGCGCCATGGCAAACGCGCGGGGCTTGGCGCTCGACATTGAGGTGGATGGCGGTATTAACCCGGAGACCGCCGGTCTTTGCATCGCGGCGGGCGCAAACGTACTCGTGGCGGGCAACAGCGTGTTTACCGCGCCCGATCCGAAAACGATGGTAACTGCCATCCGCGCAGGAAGGGCAATTTAAGCGAGGGAATAAATGATGGAATTTTCATTCAACATACCAACTTCTATCTTCTTTGGCCGCGGTGCAATACAAAACAATGCTTCGGCACTTATCCTTGGGAAACGTGCGTACATCGTAACAGGCAAAAGCTCCGGCAGGGTTTCAGGTGCGCTTTGTGATGTGGAGCGCGCACTTAATACGCATAGCATTCCTTACGAGGTTTTTGAGGGCGTGGGCAACAACCCCGAGGTGGAGCAGTGTAAAGAGCTTGGTGCAAAAGCGCGCGCCTTCGGTGCGGACTTTATCGTGGGCATCGGCGGCGGTTCCCCGCTGGATGCGGCGAAAGCCGTGGCAGTGTTTGCCGCAAACGATGTGGAACCTGAGGTTTTGTTTGCAAACAAGTACGAGCACATTTTGCCGATTGCCGCCGTTGCGACGACCTCCGGCACAGGCAGCGAGGCCACGCCGTGGTCGGTGCTGACATGGCACAAAATTAAAACCAAAATGTCGTTTGGCGCATTGAATTCCTTCCCGCGCGTCGCGTTTCTCGACCCAGGCTATACGGATTCACTTCCCCTTAACGTTACGCGCGATACGGCGTTTGATGCGTTTACGCATTGCTTCGAAAGCGTAATTTCCATGAAAGCCTCGCCCATGACGGACGCGGTCAACTTTTATGCGCTCTCCCGTTTCGGCAAGCTTATGGAACCCTTGGAGAAAGGCGAGCTCGACGGCATCCGCGACGAGCTGATGCTTATATCCCTGCTTGGCGGCATCGGCATCGCCAACACGGGAACTACGCTCATGCACGCTATGGGTTACCCGCTTACCTATTTTAAAAATGTGCCGCATGGCAGGGCGAACGCTTTTGTACTGCCCGCCTACCTTGCGGAGCTCAAAAACAGCCGCCCTCAGCGGCTTAAAGAGGCGCTTTACGCCTTGGGTGTTTCCTACGATGCGCTTGTCGCCTATGTGAAACGCTGTTTTCCGTTTGACGTGCAGGCGCAAAAAGATGAGCTTTCCCTTTGGGCGGAGCAAACCGTCGCCAAAAACCCACACAAAACGACCGGCACATCAAACGATGCGGCGCATATATGGTCGCTGTACGAAATGTTGTTTTAAGTCGAAGTCTATTCGGCAGACTGATTGATCTATATACGTTTTGTGATACAATTGTGCTGCTAAAGTTGACGGGTGGGGTACGTTCAACACGATTAAAAGGCATGTGCCAATTTTAGGAGCAAAAAATGGAGTTATTACAAACGGAAAGATTAATTTTACGGCAATGGCAGGAGTCCGATGTACAGCCTTTGATTGATATGACTTCAACGGAACATATTGCATACTGGCTGCCCGAATGGGCAAGTTGTTCCGAATGGGCACGCCCGTGGATTCAAAACAGGACGAAGAAGGGTTATGAGATCAACGATCCCATGGAATATTTTATGACATGGGCAATTGTACTGAAAGAGTCGAACAAACTCATCGGCATGATCAATATCGGCAGCGATGAATTTGATAAAAAAGAAGTAGGAACCGGATACTTCATCGATATGAGGTATGAAAATCATGGCTATGCAACCGAGGCGCTAAAAGCGCTTTGTGACTATGTTTTCAATACCTTTCATTACGATCACATTGCCACAATGATTCAATCGAACAATGCTGCTTCTATTGCAGTAGCGCAAAAAGTAGGCTTTCAGTATGTGGAAGACATCACAAGTGGCAGCGGCGGATTTGAAGAGCCGGTCATACAGAAGCTCTTTCGGTTGGCAAACCCCGCAGTATAGGCGTGGTTCGTTGTATGAACTCGAATGTGAAAAGCACTCAAATAGAATCAAAAGGAGCCGCGCGCGGCTCCTTTTAATCATAAGAAAGTTATTCTCCGTCTCGGAAGCCGTTCCCAAACGCGTTCAACGCTTGGCTTGGCGCGTATTCCGTGCGGTAGCATACACCGTCCAGAAACAAAAAGCTTCCATAGGCGCCGATCGTGTGCGTTTCGCCTGTATGCAAAACGATCGTGGCCTGCACAAGCTGACCGTCGTAATACCTGCCGGCGTCGTCTACCGCGTAAAGTCGGATTTCACGTAAAATATCGGCAAGCTCGGAAATCTTCGCGCGATCCGTGATGGGAATTGTAACGTCAGGCGGGATCATAAACACCTCGGCCGATGCGATATCGTCCGCGTTGAGGTGCAAAAAAGGCCTTTTTACGGCAAATACACAAACAAGCACGATCAAAATCGCCGCTGCCGTAAGCACTGCGGCCGCCTGCAGGCGCTTT
>JAEZGQ010000159.1 GCA_023416895.1 Bacillota bacterium
TTATCATTTTGCCGAAAAGTTATTCCTCTGTCAATGCCAAATTTCAGCAACCATATGGTTCGGGAAAGTGTTAATCACCCATGCCTTCTTCCCATCTATGGGACAAGCTTCGCTCAGGCAGCGGTCTTTTTGACGGTGAAAGACCCAGTGCTGTTGGATTGTCTGCCCAGCTCTCGCTGCGCGAGAACATATCGTGCTATCCTTCAGGGTGTGCATCAGCGCGCGTCCGATGAATGGTGCCGGGAGGGTGCTGGGGCGGAGCATAAATGGAAAACAGCTTAATTGGGGTTCCACCTATATTGATTAGGTTATGCCATTTCCCGGCGGGAATGATAAAGGCATAATCTTTGCTCACGTAGGCTTCAAAATCCAGCATGTTTTCGGCATCTCCCATTTTTACAAGCCCCTGGCCGTCTTCAATGCAAATGAACTGATCCACGTCGGGGTGTATTTCCAAGCCGATGTCTTCTCCTGGATTTATGCTCATCAGGGTAAGTTGTAAATGCTGCCCTGTCCACAGAGCTGTTCGGAAGTAATTGTTTATCATGGTGGCTTTGTAGATGTTCACCGCAAACGGCTCCGGCCCGTAATCCATATAGATCGAATCTAAATAGCCTGGGTTCTGCTGGCGCTTTTTGTAATTCGCGTTGCGTTGGTATGGAAAGTTTCTATACAAGCTGCCCCACCTCACAATGATTTTTGCTATCATCATATGCCAACAGTCGGCTAAATTCTAAAAGTATTCATAACAACGGTTGTCTTCTCTCCCGTGGTTTAAAGAGCGGGTTTTTGATACCTTCACAGGCGTTTTCCGCAATGCCTTTGTCAGGTTTTTGAACATGATTATTTGCTCAAAATTGTTGACACATTCTGCCTCACTGCATACAATATCAAGTAATCTCTTTGCACTGCATTACATTCCGATGGAATGCGAGTTCAACAGTACAAACTGAGCAGGCGATGCCCTTAAGGGCGTGGGGCCGGGCCGCCCGGCGGGCGGCAGCAGATTGCATCCGATGCACATCTGTGGGACAGTAGTATGTTCCGCAGGTGTGTTTTTTTATAGCAGCTTGTGGAACAGCCGACCTCAAATGGAGTGCCATAGAGGAAGCCATGATACCGTCGTTAAGATGGGAAACGGAGGATTCTTTTATGACGAACACCCAGAAGTTCACCGGCCTTTCCAGTGAGGAGGCCAAACTTAGGCAGCAGCAATATGGCAAAAACGAGCTGACACCGCGGAAGAAGGGGAGCTTTTTTCGTAAAGTTCTTCACACCCTCTGCGAGCCGGTGTTCCTTTTGCTCATCATTGCCGCTGTTATTTACTTTCTCCTGGGCGAGCCGCGTGACGGAGCGATTATGCTCATTTTTGTGGTGGGCGTCATCGGCATCGATGTGATCCAGGAATGGAAAACCGATAAGACGCTGAACGCTCTCAAGGACCTATCTGCCCCGCACATCACCGTAGTTCGCGACGGGAAGGAGCAGCAAATCGCCAGTGCCGACTTGGTGCCGGGCGACCTGATGATGATCCATGAGGGTGTGAAAATTCCGGCGGACGGCGTGGTCGTTTGCTGCGCCGACTTGTGCGTGGACGAATCGTCACTGACCGGCGAGGCTGTGGGTGTTTGGAAAAACCCCGCGGAGAACGCCGAACCTACCGAGGACTATTGGAGGAAGGACTACTGCTATGCCGGTACGCTGGTTACACAGGGTACCGCCACCGTGGAAGTTGATCGCATCGGAGCGCAGACCGAATACGGCAAAATCGGACTTGGCGTAGCCGTTGCTCCGCAAGAGGATACGCCGCTGCAAAAACAGACTGGCGGGCTGGTGAAAAATTGCGCCATCATAGCCGGGGCACTGTTCCTGCTGGTGGGCATTTTCACATGGTTCAACATCCCCGATCACAGTTTCGGTGACCGGTTGATAGAAAGCATTCTTTCCGGCGTGACGTTGGCGATGGCTATGATACCGGAGGAATTTCCGGTGATTCTGGTGGTGTTTCTCTCCATGGGCGCGTGGCGGCTGGCAAAGAAAAGCTCGCTGGTGCGCAAGTTGCCGAGCGTGGAGACGCTTGGCGCGGTTTCCGTACTGTGCGTAGATAAGACCGGCACCATCACCATGAATCGGATGACCGTGCAGAAAACGTGGGTAGCTTGCGGAACAGAGCAAGCCCTGATTGAAACCATGGGGCTTGGTTGTGAAACAACCACCTATGATCCCATGGAAAAAGCCATGCTCAGTTATTGCGAACAGCACGGCATCACCAAAGAGAGCCTGTTTAGCAACGAATTCATCACGGAATATGCCTTTACCAACGAACTGAAAATGATGGGGCATGTTTGGCGCAAGGACGGTTCGCTGGTCATTGCCGCCAAGGGAAGCCCCGAACGTATTCTTGCCATTTGTGAGCTTACGGAAGAAGAACGCAACACGGCCGAACAAAAAATCAATGCATTGTCCTTAGAGGGGTTGCGCGTGATTGCGGTTGCAACCGCAAATCCGGCAGATGAGGCATCTATCCCGGCGTCGATTACCGACTGCCGTCTGACTCTATTGGGCCTTGTCGGCCTTGCCGATCCTCCCCGCGAGAGCGTAAAAAGCGACATTGCTGTTTGCAACCGGGCAGGCATCCGTGTGGTTATGATCACCGGCGACAGTGGCATTACAGCATCTGCCATTGCAAAGAAAATCGGCATTCCCGGCAGCGATCACATCATTACCGGCGATATGCTCGAAGTGATGAGCGATGAAATGCTGCGAGAAGCGGTTAAGAATGTGTCCATCTTCTCCCGCGTTATCCCGGAGCACAAGATGCGCATCGTCAAAGCTTTTAAGGAAAACGGTGAAATCGTTGCTATGACCGGCGACGGTGTGAACGACGCCCCCGCCCTCAAATATGCCGATATCGGCATAGCAATGGGCAAGCGCGGAAGCGAGGTTTCCTGCGAGGCAGCCGACCTGATTTTGATGGATGACAACTTTACCACCATCGTGGAAACGGTGAAAGACGGCCGCCGAATTTATGACAATATCCGCAAGGCCGTGGGCTATGTATTCACAATCCATATCCCGATCGCCTTTGCGTCACTATTGGCTCCGTTTCTCGGCATCGCGCCTGCGGCACTGCTGCTTCTGCCGCTTCATGTGGTGCTGTTGGAGGTGCTGATTGACCCCACCTGTTCCATTGTGCTGGAACGCCAGCCCGCAGAGACGGACATCATGGAACGCCGCCCCCGTGACCCAAAAGAAAAGCTGCTGACGGGAAAGCTGCTTGTAAAAAGTATCGTGCAGGGATTGTTTGTATTTGCCGCCTCCTTTGGGGCGTACTTCCTTACCCTTCAAGGCGATCCCGCCAATGCGCCTGTTGCGCGTTCGATGGGCCTTGCCATTATCATGCTGGCAAACCTGTTCCTCGTGCAGGTGAACAGCTCCGATCATGACTTTGTTTTCCGTTCGGTGCTGCGTCTTGCAAAGGATAAGGTTATGTGGGCCGTCAACCTAGGAACCTTATTGCTGCTGGCCATCGTCCTTTATACGCCGCTCTCGCCCTACTTGAAATTGGCGCCGTTGTCTGGTGTGCAAGTGCTTACCGTAATAGGGCTCGCCTGTGCATCGGTGCTCTGGTATGATCTTGTGAAGCTTACTAGGAAAATTATCCGCAAAAGAAACAGGCCGCAAAGTAT
>JAEZGQ010000232.1 GCA_023416895.1 Bacillota bacterium
GCCTTTTGGAGCAGCGCGACGGCGAAACCCTCGCCGCGCAGCTTGAGGAGAACTTAAAACGCCACATCGTGGATATTCCCGGCATGGGTGCGGTGCACATCCTTGGCAGCCGCTCCGCCGCAGATCAGCCCATAAGCTAAAAGCAAATCGAAGTTAAAAAAGCTGCCT
Source organism: Bacillota bacterium (assembly GCA_023416895.1). Taxonomy (GTDB): domain Bacteria; phylum Bacillota; class Clostridia; order Christensenellales; family CAG-138; genus UBA7707. The sequence goes on from JAEZGQ010000232.1 coordinate 169, forward strand.
CGGAAATTTTCCAAAGCAGCTTTTTTGTTTTTGGGGCAGGCAAGCAGGAACGCGCAAAAGCCTATTCAGGCGTTGAACAAAGTCGGCGCGCGCCGCCGCAAGGCCGATGCAAGAAGCACGCTTAGCGCAAGCTTCACAAGGTCGATGGGCAAAAACACATACAGCAAATAAAACGCTTTGGAAGCGGCGAGCGGCGTGCCCAACGACGAAAGCACAATCGCCATATAGCCGATGCCAATCAATTCACACAAAAGTGTGAGAAGCGCGCAAAACGCCGCAAATTTCGCCGTTTTACCCTGAAACAGATATTTTCGGGCCAGAAAGCTTGTAACGGGCGCCATCACAAGGAAGGAGATAAGGTACCCGAACGTGGGCGTAAGCACGTAGGAAATGCCGCCGCCGCCGGTAAACACGGGCACGCCCGCAAGGCCAATTACAAGGTACGCCGCCTGCGAAAGAAGCGCCGCATAGGGTGAAAGCGCTAGCCCGCAAAGAAATACAAAAAACACCTGTAAGGTAATGGGGACGGCGGAAATGGGCAGCTTAATAAACGCGCCCACCGCCGTAAGCGCCGCAAATAGCGCGGCAAGGACGATTTGTTTGACGCTCAGCTTCATAGAATGCCTTTCTTTGAAAAATACATGTATTTCTTACTATAAAGCATCTATCTTGGGTTTGCAACATGTACGGAGGTGATGTAAAATTGTAATGAAGTTGAACCGGAGGTTTTTATGCTACAATTCCAACCCATTGCTCCCGAAATGCGGGAGCTCGTTTTACGCTATACCACACAATGGCATCTCAACAGCTCGGAATACACCTTCACAAATCTTCTCATGTGGGGCACGAACGGCCGCATTAAGCTGGCTGAGCACGATGACGCGCTGTTCTTTTTATTGAAATATGGCAAACAGGAAGCCTTTATGTTTGCACCGCTTACGCTTTCGCCGCAGGGGGACTATGTTCGCGCGGTAAAAACGGCGGAGGAGTATTGCCTTCAAAACGGTATAACGCCGCTTTTCAAGGCCATTTCCGGTCCGCTCAAGGATGCGTTTTCAAAGTGCACGGAGTATGAGCTGCACGAGGATCGCGACAATTACGACTATATTTACCGCATGGAGGACCTTCTCACTCTTGCGGGCAAAAAGCTGCACGCCAAGCGCAACCACATCAACCAGTTCCGCGCACGGTATGCGTTTGAATATGTGGAGATAAAGCCGCACATGCTCGAGGAGTGCGTGGATGTGTATCGCATTTGGCTTGAGGGAAAGGATGTTTTTGAACCGGGCGTGCTCGGCGAAATGGAGGCCATACGCCAGATCCTTACACATATGGAGTTCTTGGGGGTAAAAGGCGGCGGCATACGCGTTGGCGGAAGGCTTGTTGCTTTTACTTTGGGCGAAAAGGTGAACGATGAAATGGCGGTCATTCACATCGAAAAGGCCGACGGGAGCATTCCGGGGCTTTATACGATCATCAACCAGCAGTTCATCGAGCATGAATTTACAGACATGAAGCTCATCAATCGCGAGGAGGATATGGGGCTTGAAGGGCTGCGCCGCGCAAAGCTTTCCTATTATCCAACGATGCTTCTTGAAAAATATGAGGGGAGGCGCAAAGCGTGACGATCACGCGCGTCCTTACCAAAGAGGATATAAAAGCCGCCCGCTTCATTTGGGAAACCTGTTTCCCAGACGATGAGGCGGCGTTTGTTGATTACTATTTTAAAAAGCGTACCCGTCCGGAATGGATCATGGGCGGGTTTGAAGGGGAGCGCCTCATCGGCACGGTTCACATGTTGCCGCAAACGTCGCGTTTTTTTGGTTTGGAAAAGCCCGGCTGCTTTGTGGCGGGCGTTGCCACGCTGCCCGAAGAGCGGGGCAGGGGCGTTGCTGAAAACATGCTCGAAGCGGCTTTTGCCGCAATGCTTGAACGCGGCTTTTCCTACACCACGCTTAAACCGTTTTCCGAAAAGCTGGCGCGTTATTACGAGCGCTTTGGATATGAGCCGTTTGCCTGCCGCGACGAGTACCAGCTTTCCTTAAACGACTTTTCGGATGTAGAGGACGTTCCCGTTCATGTGCCGGATGCAAGCGAGCTTTTAAGCATTTACACTGCGTTTGCCGCACGTTACAACGGCATGCGCGTGCGTCAAGAGGCGGATCTTTCGCTTTTGATCGAGGAGCTTTCCACCTATGAAAGTGCCCTTTTGAGCGATGGGAAAACTTATGCCGCCTGCTATTTGAAAGACGGTGAGGCACATGCCTTTGAACTTGCGGGCGAGCATCCTGAGCCGCTTTTGAAGGTGCTGTGCAAGCAATATGGCTCCGTACATGCCGCGGTAAGCGCGGGAACGCCGCTTCTCCAAGGCAAAAGCTTTTCGCGCGAACCTTTCAACATGTTTAGGGTGCTCGACGAAAAAGCGTTCTTACAGGGGCTTCCCGTAAGCATTGCGGAGCTACTGGAGCAAAAGGAAACCAATTATTCCTTTGAAGTGTACTAAATGCGCCGAAAATTGAACATTTTTGTGATTCTTATAGGTTTGTCCTTGACGGGCTAGCTGCATTTCGATATGATTGATGAGAGCATGCGAGCCTGCGCGGCTCGGGCAAATTATTAAAGGACGGTTTGTA
>JAEZGQ010000048.1 GCA_023416895.1 Bacillota bacterium
GAAAGCGAAGCGCCTACACGACCGACGGTTCAAACATCAGCGCACCGGTTTCGATGCGTTTTAGGCTCAAACAGCTCACGTCAAGTCCCGTGTGTTCGTTTAAAATCATGTCCGCCATCACGCGGCCGGTGATGGGCCCAAACATAAAGCCGTGCCCGCTGAAACCACACGCGGTATATAGGCCCTGTATGGCCTCAGACCTATCGTAAATTGGTTGACGGTCAGGCGACATATTGTACAAGCCGGCCCATTGGCGGATCACGCGGAGCTTAGCGACCGGCGGCAAAACCACGGAAATGGTTTTTGCCATCTCCTCGAGGAAATGCCAGCCCGAGGTAACGCGCAAATCGCGCGGCTCGCCTTGGTCGCCGCGTCCCATGATGAACGAACCGTGGGGTGATTGCTGCACATAAAGGTTGAGCCCGAACGACATCACCATCGGCCCCTGCATGGGCTCAACGGGTTCCGTCACAAGGATTTGGTGGCGTTCGGAATAAACCGGCAGCTCGATGCCCGCCATTTCTGCGATGGTTTTTGAGTAGCCGCCCGCCGCGTTTACAACGACAGGGGTTTCAACTTCGCCCTGCGAGGTGACAACGGCTTTCATACGCCCGCCCTCAATGCGAAGGCCTGTAACCTCGGTTTGCGTGTAAAACTCCACGCCCAGGCGCTTCGCCGCGCGGTAAAATGCGTCGGTCGTTAAAAACGGGTTCAAGAAACCGTCCTTTTCGCAGAAGGCGGCGCCCTTGAGCACGGAAGTGTTCAGATGCGGTACGATTTCCTTGGCTTCCGCAAGGCTTACCATGCGCGAGGGGATGCCGCAGCGGTTTTGCACGGCAACGTTCTTTTCAAACTGCGCAAGTTCCTTTTCGCTGTCGGAAATAAGCAGATAACCTTTTTGCTTAAATTCAACGTCCCCGTCGTACTCTAAGATTTCGTTGGCATGCTCGTAAAACTCAATGCTTTCCTTGGCGAGCAGGCAGTTCATTTCCGTGCCCCACTGCATGCGCACGCCTGCGCCGCACGCACCGGTGGAACCTGCGCAGATGTAGCGCTTTTCAAGCACGACAATGTTTTTTACGCCCCTTGCTGCGAGGTTGTAGGCGATGGCGCAGCCGGAAATGCCCGCGCCGATGATTACGACATCTGCGTTACGCTTCATGGCCTTCGCCCTCCTTTGCAAGAAGCTCCAGACGCACGCCGGTAACGGGCGGGCGGGTGGTTTGCACCTTCAAATCCGCGGCGGGTTTTCCCGTTGCGGCGGAGAGCTCGCGCAGCACAAGCTGCGTGCAGGTTTTTCCCTTGCACGGACCCATGCCGATGCGCGTGATGCGCTTAATTTCGTCAAACGTGGTGTAGCCCTTGGCGATGAGGCTTCGCACCTCTTCGAGCGTCACGTCGGAGCAGCGGCAGATAATGGTTTTTTCTTCCATAGCAAACAACCCCGTTCATCTCTTTCTATCCGAAAACTTTACATGCGGCAATGCGGCGCAGATTTTCCTCAGCCCCATCGCACCCTCCGCATTATGTATCGATCCGCCCCAGCGCAACCAACGCCTTGTTGCGGTAGTTAAGGTCGGGGCGCGTTGTAAAGCCCAAACGTTCCCAGAAGGCATTGCCGCCTTCGTTGCGGCCAAACACCACTAGTACGACCTTGCTTATGCCTTCGGCGCTCAGCGCCTCTAAAGCGGCGTCAACAAGCCGCGTGCCTATGCCGTTGTGACGCATTTCACCAGCAACGCAGGTGTGGTGAATGAAGCCTCGGCGCCCGTCGTGACCGCTCATGATCACGCCAACGATCCCGCGCTCGTCTTCGGCGTCAGCAACAAAACAAGTATGTGGGTTGCGTTTGAGGTATTTGTCGATACCCTCCCGGCTGTCGTCCACATCGTTTAAGCCCATTCCGGGCGTTCTGCGCCATAGGGAATATACCGCATCGTAGTCCTCAATGTGAAATTCACGAATCTTCATGTTACATCTCCCCATCATCTTGCCACCCGTTTGCAACAACGTGCGGCACTTCCTCCTGCAAACGGTGATTTTTGCTTCGTGTTACTGGTACAGAAAACTCAACCCTCTGTTTGGATGTTGCGGAAGGTGTAAAGTTCGGCGCGCGGCACCTCCACGGTAACAACGGGTGTGCGGTCGAACGACTTGGGGTTTTGTACTTTCAAAACACGCACCATACTAAGGCGCTGTCCGGCGCGGTTAAGCCCCCATACGTTTTGGCCTTCCTTGGGCAATGGCAAAAACTCGTAGGGGATACGAAATTCCACAAATTCCTTGGACTTGCTGCCGTCCACCACAAAAATGGCAAGCCCTGGGCAGCGGGAGAGGCAAACGGCGCAGCCTGTGCAGCGCGCGGCATCGAGCGCGGGGATGTTGTTGATGTCCTCCCCGATCTCAATTGCGTGTACCCTGCACGCAGTCGCGCACGGGTTGCAGGGAATTCTTTCGTAGCATTCCACAACGGCCACGGGGCCGCGGTCGATGCGCTCTACGGGCGGAAACTTTTCTTTTACCCTTTCGGCGTCTGGGATGCCGGTTTTCTCTAACATGAAAAGCCTCCTTTGGCGACGATACGGTCGATGCCCTCTCGAATGTGCTTTCCGGCAGGGCCGGCGCGAAGCGCATCGAGCTGGCCTTGAAGCTCGCGCTTAAGCTCCTCGTAGCGGGGGTGCACAAACCCGAGCTTTGCGCTTGCGCAAAGCCCCGCAAGTGAGCCCTCTACCATGGCGGCGCTTGCCTCCTCAATGCCCGAGGTGTCGCCTGCGACAAACACATTTTCCACGGTGGTTTCATAATTTTCGTTGCGCACAGGCACGGTGCCGCCAAGCTGCGGTACATAACGCATTTCACAGCCGCGCATTTCCAAAAGCTCCGCAAGCGGCGAAAGCCCCACGGCTACGCACAGCGTATCTACCTCATAAAGCTTCTCGGTGCCTTCTACAGGGCGGAAGCGTTCGTCCACCGCGCAGATCTCCACAGCTCTAAGCTCGGTTTCTCCAAGTGCGCGCTTTACGGTGTGCGAAGTTAAAATAGGCACGCCCATGCGCGCGACCTTCGCCGCATGCACAAGGTAGCCGCCGATCTTTGGCGCGGCGTCGAGGATGGCGACAACCTTCACGCCCGCCTGCATAAGCTGATAGCTTACAATTAGGCCGATGTTGCCCGCGCCGACCATCAACGCGCGCTCGCCCGGCTTTACGCCGTAAACGTTCATGAGAGTTTGCACTGCGCCCGCGCCGTAAATGCCCGGCAGGTCGTTGTTGGGAAAGGCAAGGGGACGCTCGTATGCGCCCGTTGCCGCGATTACGGCGCGGGGCATAATTTTAAAGTAGCTTTCCTCTTTGTAAAGCGCTGTGGCAACGCCGTCTTCATAAAGGCCCACGGCGGTGGTAGAGGTC
>JAEZGQ010000095.1 GCA_023416895.1 Bacillota bacterium
AAGCATTTGGGAGGCGTGGTATTATGAGAAAAAGCTTGCCGGAGGAAACGATGTTTTGTAAGGATTTCGATTCATTCGTAAACACGCTTGAGCATAAGGGCTACATTGTACACCCCGCCGAAAGCGCCGCACAGGCAAAAGAGATTGCGCTTTCTTTGATCGGCACGGGTTCCGCGGGCTTCGGCGGCTCCGCAACGGTGCACGGTCTTGGCTTAAGCGATGCGCTTCGGGCGCAGGGCAACACCGTATATAAGCATTGGGATACCCCGGAAGACAGGAAAAGGGTATTTCACGGCGCGGCCAACGCGGATTTTTACGTTTGCTCCACCAACGCCATCACGCCCGACGGAACGCTTGTAAACATTGATGGTACCGGAAACCGGGTGGCCGCCATCATCGGCGGGCCGGAAAACGTGATTTTTATCATCGGGAAAAACAAGCTCGTCAAAACCTTGGGGGCGGCGCTCAAACGCATCAAAGCGGAGGCCTGTCCCAAAAACGCGAGGCGGCTAAACCTCCCTACCCCCTGTGCGGTGGACGGAAAATGTTCTAACTGCGACATACCGCAGCGCATGTGCCGCGTAACCGCCATCATCGAATACCCGCCGCGCATGGTCAAAGCCATGCACCTTATTTTGGTGGACGAGGAGCTTGGTTACTGAGCATGTATTATGCGTATATGCTGCGCTGCGCGGACGGAACGCTTTACTCCGGCTATACCGATAATATAAAAAGAAGGCTTGCCGCTCACAACAAAGGAACGGCAAGCAAATATACGCGTGTGCGATTGCCCGTAACCCTTGCCTATTGCGAGGTTTTTGAGGGCAAGGCGGAGGCGATGAAGCGCGAGTGCGCCTTGAAAAGGCTGACAAAAGAGCAAAAGGAGCGCTTAGTTAGCGGGTTTGAGGCGGGCACTCTGCCCGCCTCAACTTCGGGCGGTTCGTGTGTTAACCGCTAGCAGCCGCAACCGCAGTTGTTGTTCGACGTGCCGCCGACATCGCCACAGCAGCTGAAGATAAGCAGCAGAATGATGATCCACCAGCAGTTGTTTCCGTTGTTGTTGCCGCAGCCGCAGCTGTCGTCGTTGTTTCCGCAGCAGCTGAACAGCAGGATGAGGATGATAATCCACCAGCAGCTGTTGTTGTTGCCGAAATTGTTGCCGAAATTGAACATACTAGAAATGCCTCCTTCAAAATTAAGCGCGGCGCGCTCTTGCTAGGATATACTACGCAACTTCGCCGCCATGTGTGCATCTTGACAAACGGCTTGCGTATGTTATGATTAAGCGCAGACCCGCTGGTACAACAGCGCTTGCCGCGGCACGCGCCGCTAAAAGACGCAATATTTTCGGGCGGCGTAAAACCGCCTGTTAAAGGGGAATGAATATGGCAACCGTTACCATGGACAAACTCGTCGCTCTGTGCAAAAACCGCGGTTTCATTTTTGCCGGCTCCGAAATTTACGGCGGCCTTGCAAATTCGTGGGACTACGGCCCGCTCGGCGTGGAATTCAAAAACAACATCAAACGCGCTTGGTGGCGCAAGTTCGTGCAGGAAAGCCCCTACAATGTGGGCATGGACTCAGCGATCCTTATGAACCCAGAAACCTGGGTGGCGTCCGGCCACCTTGTAAACTTTAACGACCCGCTGATGGATTGCAAATCCTGTAAGGCACGTTTTCGCGCGGATAAGCTCATTGAGGATTATGTGCATGCGCACAGCCTAGAGGGTGTGCACCCTGACGGCTGGTCAAACGAGCAGATGCAAGCCTACATCGCCGAGCACAAAATCACCTGCCCCGAATGCGGCAAGGTTGATTTTACGCCCATTCGCAAATTCAACATGATGTTCAAAACCTTCCAGGGCGTCAATGAGGATACCGCAAACCAGATTTACCTCCGCCCCGAAACGGCACAGGGCATTTTCATAAACTTCAAAAACGTGCAGCGCACCACGCGCCGCAAGCTGCCCTTTGGCATTGCGCAAATCGGCAAATCGTTCCGCAACGAGATTACGCCGGGCAACTTTATTTTCCGCATTCGCGAGTTTGAGCAGATGGAACTTGAGTTCTTCTGTGAACCCGGCACGGAGCTCACTTGGTACGGCTACTGGAAGGATTACTGCAAAAACTTCCTGCTTTCCCTAGGCATGAACCCCGAAAACATTTCTATGCGTGAGCATGAAAAAGAGGAACTGAGCCATTACTCCAACGGCACCACCGACATCGAATATGAATTCCCGTTTGGTCGGGGCGAGCTTTGGGGCATCGCGAGCCGTACGGACTTTGACCTGAAAGCGCACTCGGAGCATTCCGGTGTGACGCTCGACTATCAGGATCCGTTTACCAATGAGCGCTACATTCCTTACTGCATTGAGCCTTCCCTTGGCGCTGACCGCGTTGCGCTGGCGTTTTTGTGTGACGCTTACGATGAGGAAACCCTTGAAGACGGCGACGTACGCAACATTTTGCACCTCCACCCCGCGCTTGCTCCCTTTAAGGCGGCGGTGTTCCCGTTGCAAAAGAACAAGCTCGGCGACAAGGCAAAGGAAGTTTACGCGCTACTCGCCAAGCACTTCATGGTCGATTACGACGAAACCGGCGCCATAGGCAAGCGCTACCGCCGCGCGGATGAGATCGGCACGCCGTACTGCATTACGGTGGACTTCGACACCCTTGAAAACGGCACCGTAACCGTGCGCGATCGCGACACCATGGCCCAGGAGCGCATTGCCATTGACGAGCTTGTGAAGTACATCGAAGAAAAGCTCGTATTCTAAACTGCTTTATCCTTTTGAAAAGAGCCGGTTCCTTGTCAGGAACCGGCTCTTTTCAGCTCATTCAACGATTTGATTTTCTACTTTATCAGGCGTTTTATCGCCGTCGGCATCGCAAACGCGCCGGTATCCGTCTTTGTTTCGAGTCAAAAGCTGTTCCGCTATCATATCGCGGCGTATCGTGCAGAAATCGTCATGATAGTCGGCAATGATGAGGTTTACTTCGCGTTCGGTATAAACCCTTCCAAACGCAAACGCCTTTGCGATCTCCTCGAAAACAATCCGTTTTTTCTTTCGCTGCGCGGGGATCGCTTTGAGCTTCCCATATTCAAAAAAGGCATCCATCACCTTTTGGCGATATTGCGCCTCCCGCTGCGCCTGCAGCGTCGCCTCGTCCGATTCCTCCTTGATGATGTCGAGGATGCTCGTCATGAAAACATCCTTACACAGCGAATACATGGTATAGTATTGGCTTTTGTAGGAAACAACGGCACCCGCATCGGTCAGCTTTTTTAGATGGAAGGAAATCGTAGGCGCGGTCAAATTCAGCCGTTCGGCCAAGCGCTCCACATACATATCCTCAACGACGAGCGACTTTAAAATTTGCAGCCTTGATTTATCCGATAGGCATTTAAAAAGGCCAATCGCCTCCGTTTCCGTCATTGCCGTTCCTCCCAGATACGCTGAAACGTTGCTTCTATCTCCCTCACCGTTTCAAGCTTGATCGTTTCGATCTGTATTTTTTCGGCGTCGCCATACTGCTCGGCCTTGCGGTAAGATTCCTTCCAGTTTGCCGGTATCTCCTGTATTTTTAACAGGAAAAAGCGCTTTATCGCCTCGGCATCCTCCGCACCCGATCTTTTTATGGCTGCTGTAAGCATGGCCTTGAAAATGCCATATACGTTTGAACGAATGGCTTCAAACACCGCTTCGTCCGCCCGCTCGTCGTTCAGCAGCCATTCCTTTTGCCGGTCGCACGCGGTGATTCTTTCATCAAAATAGGAAAACATCGTTTCCTGTAGAGAATTGTTCATAAAAACACCCCTTTTTATGTCATTTAAAAGTCTATCTGCCCTTTGCCCACAAAGTCCATGTGCACAGATGCGCGGTTTTGCCCGCCGAACATATCGTTCGCGCCTACGGCGATGTGGAAGGTATCCGCCATTTTTTCATCCAAAGCGGTATACCCGCATAAGCCGGTGATATTTTGGTTCATTCCGAACCCAAGCTCACAAACCACAGTATCTTCTTTCGGCAGGCCCTTGAAAAATGCGCTTACCTGAAGATTGTCGCTATCAAGAACTCTTCCGCCTTCTATGCGAAGGGTAACGCAGTCGTATACGCCGAAATCTTCGATGTAAAGCTTTTCAAAGTATACGGTTCCATGCGTTTTTTCTTCCACGGGCGCAATGTATACCTCGCCGCAGGGCAAATCGCCATCGCCCGCATCCACAAACCATTCTCTACCCGTAAGATCAAAAACCAGCTCACAGCCAGCTCCGGTGCGTAAGGTAAGGCTATCTGTACCTTGTAGCCTTCCGCGCTCTTTCTCGCAAGCTGCGCTTAGCGCATCATAATCAACATCGTAGGCCTTCGTCATTCTCTCGATATAATCCGTAGCCGCCAGGTTTGACTCCGCCGCGTTTGCCGCAGTAGGCACCCTGATCTGCGTAAGCCGCTTACACTTCATTAGTGTTGAGAAAAGCCGCGCCATGTAGTTGCGGTATAAGTTGAACTTTGCTTCCTCAATTTCATAACCGAGAACGACAGGCCGGTACGTAAACACATCCAATACCGCATCGAAAGCCGAAAGCATTGCAAAATAGCGATCATCAAAGCAGCCTTCCTCGGACGCAAGAAAAACATCGCGGTTGACCGTTCTCGATTGCTGCAACAAAAACGGCGTTGCGCCTAAAGAGGAAACCGCCCATAAAAAATCGTTCGCGATCGATTTATCCGCGTCCTCTCCCCAGAAATGAACAAGAACAAGTTCACCTGCGGATACACCGCTTGCCTTTGTGATTTTTTGAATAAGATGCCGATTCATTTTGCCCCTCCGTGTTTGTGTTCGGTTTGATTATATAATCGTCTTAGTTTAACGTCAATATCCATTTAGATAAATATAAAATTAATTTGATTTTCGAAGTACAAAAAAGGCTGTCTCAACGGTCTGTGAGACAGCCTTTTTGTTGACAAGTTCAAAGCGACGTGGTTTGCTACGCCTTGATTTTACCGCCATAGCGGCGTTCTAAAATTTTTGCAAGTGCAATTGCGTGGCGGCTGATGATCGCTTCATCCTGCCCTTCAAGCATGATGCGGATCAAAGGCTCTGTGCCCGAAGCGCGTACCAGTACGCGCCCGCCTGACCCAAGCTGCGCGCTTATCCTCTCGATGGCCGCCTTCATTTCCGCATCGGCAATGGCCTCGTGCTTACGCTCGTTTTCGACAAGCACATTCACAAGCACCTGCGGGTAAATGGGGACGTCCGCAGCAAGCTGTGACATGCTTTTTCCTGAGCTTTTCAAAACGTTGAGCACCTGAATGGCCGTTAACATGCCGTCACCGGTGGTATTAAGATCGAGGAAAATCACATGGCCGGATTGCTCTCCGCCCAAGCAATACCCTTCTTTGAGCATGCGCTCCATCACATAGCGGTCACCCACGGCAGTTTCCGAAATGTGAATACCAAGCTCGCCCATGCGCACCTTCAAGCCAAGATTTGACATGACGGTGATAACGAGCGTATCGTTTTTAAGCCTGCCTTCTTCGCGCAGGGCGCGCGCGCAGATCCCTAAAATTCGGTCGCCATCCACGATGTTGCCGAACTCGTCCGCGGCAATCACCCTGTCGGCGTCGCCGTCAAAGGCAAAGCCCGCGTCTGCACCCGTTTCCGTAACAAGCTCCTGTAAGCGCTCGGGGTGCATGGAGCCGCACTTTTCGTTGATGTTGTTCCCGTCGGGCTCGTCGGCGCAGGAAATAACGTCCGCACCCAGCGCCGTAAAGACCTCTCGTGCAATGCGGGAGGATGCACCGTTTGCGCAGTCGAGCACCACACGCAAGCCTTCAAACCGCGCACGCGCGGTGGACTTTAAAAAGGAGACATACTCCGACGCAGCGCGTTTTGCAACGATCACATGTCCCACATCCGCGCCCAGCGGCTTTTGAAGGGGCATTTCTTCCCGGATCATGCGCTCAATTTCATCTTCCATCTCATCTGGGAGCTTATAGCCCTTGCCGCTGAACCATTTGATACCGTTGTATTCCATGGTGTTGTGCGAAGCACTTACCATCACCGCCGCATCCGCATCGTACAGGCGAACAAGGTACGCCAAAGCGGGCGTTGGGATAACGCCGACGTCGATCACATCGCCGCCGACCGAGCAAATGCCGGCCGTAAGCGCCGCCGCAAGCATATCGCCTGAGCGCCTCGTATCCATCCCCACAAGAATACGCGGGTTATGTACCTCATTGGTCAAAACGTACGCGCCGCACGCACCGATTTTCATCGCCAATTCGCAGGAGAGATCCTTGTTGGCGATTCCACGAACGCCGTCGGTTCCAAACAGCTTTGCCATAGATTTCCTCCCGCCGTCTATACCATAAGATATTCCACGGCCGAAGTCGCGGCTACCGCGCCATCCGCCACGGCGGTTACGATCTGCCGCAAAGGTGTGTTCCTCACATCGCCCGCAGCATAAACACACTCGACCGAGGTTTTCATATGCGCATCGGTCACGATATACCCACCCTCGTTGAGCGTGAGTACGCCTTCAAAAAGCGCGGTATTCGGCTGAATGCCGACGGCGGCAAAAATACCTTCTGCCTCAAGCGTGCGCTCCTCACCAGCCTTGTTTTTCACCACAAGGCCGGTCACTTCCTTATCGCCCAAAACGCGATCGGGAACGCTGTTGAAAACAAATTCAATTTTCGGCTCGTTGAAAGCAGCCTTCTGAAGCACATCCGCCGCACGAAGCGTGTCGCGGCGGTGCACCACATAAACCTTGTTCACAAAACGCGCAAGATAGAGCGCATCGGAAATGGCGGTATCGCCGCCGCCCACAACCACAACGTTTCTATTTTTGAAGAAAGCGCCGTCGCACGTTGCGCAATAGGAAATGCCCGCGCCGGTAAGCTCTTCCTCGCGCGCAACGCCAAGCTTGCGCGGTGACGCACCTGTTGCGACGATCACGGTTTTTGCCTCATATTCCTTGCCGGCGCATTTTACGCGTTTTACGGGACCGCTAAAATCCACACCGGTCACTTCGTCGTTTATAATTTGAAGGCCGAAGCTCTGCGCCTGCTTTTCAAGCTTGGCCGCAAGGGAGAAACCGTCCACCCCCTGCTCGAAGCCGGGGTAATTTTCCACGTTCATCGTTTTGGTCATTTGCCCGCCCGCATACATGCTCTCGAGAAGCAACGCGCTTCTGCCGCTACGCGCGGCGTAAATGCCTGCCGCCAGCCCTGCGGGTCCTCCGCCGATGATGACAATATCCTTCATGAAGCACCTCGGTTTGTTAATTTCTGCTGTTTTGTTTATTATACCATATTCCCCATAAAAGAATAAGGCGCTTATCCAAACGCCGAGTGAACAGGCTGTTTGCGGTAACAAAGTCACACAACGCGGGCAAGACAAAGCTTTAAATCGCAACAATCCTCTTTTTAAACATGAAAAAAGCCCGAAACATGATTTCGGGCTTTGTATACGCGTAACGATTAACGCTTGGAGAACTGGGGCGCGCGACGTGCGGCCTTGAGGCCGTATTTCTTACGCTCCTTCATGCGCGGGTCGCGCGTGAGGAAGCCGGCCTTTTTCAGTTCGCCGCGAAGAGCGGGATCCGCAACGATAAGCGCGCGGGCGATGCCATGACGGATTGCGCCCGCTTGGCCAGTGGTGCCGCCGCCGTAAACGTTGACGCTGACGTCGAACTTGGAGAGGTTGTTGGTAAGCGTCAAGGGAGCGCGGGCAATCATCTTAAGGGTTTCATACCCAAAGTAATTGTCGAGGTCGCGCTTGTTGACGGTGATGGTTCCGTTACCCGGGAACAGACGAACGCGGGCAATGGATTTTTTGCGCCTGCCGGTGCCTAAAAAGTGAGCTGTTGCCATTTTTCGTTCCTCCTTCCCTTATTTGAGCACGAGCGTTTCGGGCATCTGTGCCGCATTCTCATGGGAAGGACCGCGGTAAATGCGAACCTTCTTGAGCATCTTGCGGCCCAAAGGACCCTTGGGCATCATGCGGCGAATGGCTTCGTACACGGCGAACTCGGGCTTTTTGGCGAGCAGCTCGCGGTACGGAGTTTCGCGGAGGCTTCCGGGATAATCGCTATGCTGATAGTATTTCTTGTTGTCGAGCTTATTGCCCGTCAATACCACTTTTTCCGCGTTGATGATGATGACGTGGTCACCGGTGTCAACATGCGGTGTAAAAATCGGCTTATGCTTGCCACGAAGTATAGAGGCAACCTGCGACGACAAACGGCCAAGTACCATGCCGCTGGCGTCTACAACGTACCACTTACGTTCGAGGGTTTCGCCTTTTGCCATATAGGTTTTCATGGCTCATCCTCCAAGGTTATTGTTTTGCGCTGTGAGAGGATTGGCAAACCTGCTAGCCGGGGCTGTGGCAGCATAGCGCCTGTCCTAACGAACACACATGTGATATTTTATCCAATCCTGTGCCCAATGTCAAGGCAAAAAAAGCATGGAATGCGGGAATATTTTCGCATTTCTCAACATGTTTCAATCAAGGCCCGGAAAACCGGTTTGGCGAAGCGCCTCATAAAGCGCAATCGCCGCAGAATTTGAAAGGTTGAGCGAGCGCTGATCGCTTTTCATGGGGATACGCACTCCGTCCGAGGCGCGCCGATTTAAAAGCGCGGGCCCAAGACCGGCCGTTTCCTTGCCAAACACAAGAAAGTCCTCATCGCGATAGTCGACCTCGCTGTAAAGGCGTTTTGCGTGTGTGGAAAACAGGAAAAACCGCGCTTCAGGATGCCTTTGTTCAAGTTCCTCAAACGAATCGTAATACGTTAGGTCGAGGTCTTTCCAGTAATCAAGCCCTGCGCGTTTCAACTGCCTGTCGTCAATGGTAAAGCCAAGCGGGCGCACAAGGTGCAGCCTTGACCCTGTAACGGCGCAGGTGCGCGAGATGTTGCCCGTATTTTGCGGTATTTCCGGCTCCACCAAAACGATGTTGAACATTGCTGCCTCCCGCCCGCTGCTTTTCGGGCACGAACACCATTTTATACGTGCGTGAGCCGGATTTCAAGCCCCTCGTTTGTTCAGGTGCGCGGTTTTTCGCTTCCTTTTACAAGCTTCCGTACCTTATCGAGGTAAATGTCCGTGAGTTCCTTGGAATATTCCTCGCTGTAACCACCCGCGAGTACCCTGCACGAACGGAAGCTTTCCGTCGGACGAATGAGAACCCACCCCTTGTCGCTTTTTACCTTTACGCCGTCAAGAAGCTCTACGCGGCTTTCTGCCTCCGTTTCTACAAGGCTTCTTAGCACCCTGCCCACGTCGCGCCACGAGCAACCCACTTCACCCTCCTTGGTATGCGCCTCGGGAAGCGCGCGCAAAAGCTCCTCAAGCTCACCCGTCTGGGCAAGCTCGGCAAGCCTTACAACCGCGGTTTCCGGCTCGAAAAGCTCCGGCAAATAGGTATTCGAACCAAGCGCTGCCTCCACCCACTTTGCGCGCACGTTCGCCGCGCGCTCTACCGATGCGCCCTGCTTGATAAGCGCATCCGCATATTCCTCGGGCAGCCCCACGGGGAGCGTAAACTTCTCCTGTCTTTTTGCACGAAGCGCCGAAAGCGCAAACATGTATTGAAGCTCGCTCTTGAAAAGGTGCCTGTCCTGATAAATAAAAACCTCAGGTTCCCCCGTTTCTCCCATCATTACGCCGAGTGTAGCGCCCGAATAGGCCATGGAACCATGCAGTCTGTCTTTTTGCTTTTCCTCCATAAAAAGCGTTCGGATGCCGATGGGCAAAAGCACGCGGGCAATGATGTCGAACGCGCCCGCGCTGCCGCCGACGATCACGCTGATCGCCCCTGCCTCCACGCGCTTTAGAGTAAGCGTGGAGGCCACATGCGCCTCGTACGCCTTGACTGCTGCGTTGTTGTGTTCTACAACGCCCAGCCGCTCAAAGGTAACGGGGCGTTTGAAGCCCTCATCGTACTCCTGCCTGAACTTTCTATAATCCTTTGCACCAAGTTCCGCACCGTTTGCGTCGCAAAGATAAAGCTCGGCTTCGTGGGCGTTCCTCGCGCTGTGGCGGATGAACACGCCCCCGCGCAAACGAAACGCACGCACGGCATACTCAAGCGTCGAATGCGTGCAAGCGCCAAAGTCGCATACATCCACACCTTGCGATATAAGCCCTGAAACGACCGCATGCTTGAGCATGACGGACTGCTGGCTGCCATCGGTCGCCAACCCCACCTCCGCAGGCAGCCTGTGGATTCCGGCAAAAGCGCAGCCGATGCGAACCGCGTTAAGGGGATTCAGATCCCTGTCGCAATAGCCGCGCACGGGCAGCTTTTCAAGCTGCTTTTCCCCGCGCTCCTGCCAAACCACATTTTCCGCGTAGACGGCCTCGTCCTCCAGCTTTTTTTGCGGCCAAACGAGCACGCCTTTTTTGACCTGCGTTGCTTTGCCTACATGTGTGCCCGCGCCGATGGCGCTTTTTTCAAACACCGCCGCACCCGTATCCACATGCACATCCTCACAGAGGATCGCACCGCGTATTTCCGCGTTTTCTCGCACGCGCACATTTTCCATCAAAACCGACTGTTTTATGCTGCTCCCCGAACCAATTCTGCTCCCCGAGCCTACGACCGCATAAGCTTCGACCAACGCATCGTCGGCGATTTCTGCGTCGCTTCCTATATAACATGGGGCACGCAGTACCGCTTTTTTTGATACGCGCGCGCCGTCTTCCACAAAAATGCCGTCGCGCCCCACCGCGCGGGGCGAAAACGCGCATTGCCCCTCCAAAAGCGCCCTCTGCGCCTCGAGGTATTGTTCCAAATCTCCGATATCGCACCAATAGCCGGTGGTCTCGTAGCCGAAAATTGGGATTTCCTTCTTCATCACAAGCGGAAACAGGTCGTTGCTGAAATCAAACGGCCTGTCGGTTGGAATCATCTCCAAAATCTCCGGTTCCAAAATGTAAACACCGGTGTTTGCAAGGTCGCTGAACACCTCGGAAAGCATGGGCTTTTCCAAAAAGCGCGAAATGGAATTGTCGCGGTTGAGAAGCACTACACCGTACTCGGTTGGAGCGGGCACTTTTTTTAAAACGATGGTAAGCTTCGCGCCGTGTTCTTTGTGTGCACCGAGCGCGGCACTCAAATCCATATCCGTAAGCGCGTCGCCGCTCAAAACAAGCGTGGTCTCGAGCGGCGCTTTGATGGACGCGCGCACGCTTCCCGCGGTGCCCAAAGGTTTTTCCTCCACGGAATAATCCATGCGTACGCCGAAGCGCTCGCCGTTTCCCACATGGCGCATGATGCTGTTTGGCAGGTAGAAAAGTGTGGAGGTTACATCTGTTATGCCGTGCGCCTTGAGAAGATCGATGCAGTATTCGATGACCGGCCGGTTCAAAAGCGGAACCATGGGTTTTGGAACGGTGCAGGTAAGGGGCCGCAGTCGGCGGCCTTCGCCCCCGGCCATAATGATTGCGCGCATAAAAAATACCGCCTTTCGTCGGATGAAATGCGGTATTAGTTTGCGCGTGGAAAAAGAAAATATTTCGCCGTACGCAAGGAAAAGTTTTGCTTGTCAAAAAATGCCCGGCGCGACTATTTGGCGTTTGCCCGCTTTACGCCATCTTTAACTGAAGTAGGCGTTGCCGCCGTAGGTTCCCACGTAGTTGTGCGAACCCCAAGTCGTGCCCTTGCTTGCGGCACGGAAGTAGTATACGTCCGAGTCAAAAATGGTATTGCCCGCGAACACGGCCTGAACCGCTTCGATGCAGGTTTGCGAGGGTTTTACGGAGCGGAGTTCCGCCTCATCGTCGGCGGGCGAAAACTGCGCACCGTTGCCTTGAAAGATCACGCCCTCGATGCTTGAACGGAAAATGCCGCTGTTGACGCGGTTGAGCACCACATTGGCCACCGCACGATAACCGTCGTAATCGCCGCGCATGCTTTCCTCATACGCAAGCTGGGCGGTGAGAAGCACCTCCTCAGCGCTATAGCTGCCCGCGCCGGAATTGTCCGGTGCAACAGGTTTCGGCGTTTCGGTGGGCTTAGGTGTGGTTTTCGGCTTGCTCGTCGTTTTTGCGGTGGGTTTTGGCGTGGGCGTTGGGATGGCCCCTACCCCGATATACTCCTTGAGCATAAAGCCTGTTTTTCCGTCGAGCTCTACCTGGTACCATTCCTCTGTTTTTGCGAGAATGGTAAGCAGCGTATTGCACTCGTATTCACCGATCACCTTATATTGCGTTCCGGGGCCTTGGCGAAGGTTAACGGAAAGTGCACCCACATAGCCTTCCACATTTTTCACATCCGTCAGTTCATAATCCGGCGTGGGCGAAGGCGTCGGCGCAAGCGTTGGGGTGGGCGCTATGGAGGCGGTCGGAAGCGGCGTAACGGGCACTGCCGTTGGCGCAGGCGTTGTAGGATGCGGCGTGATTTCAATAAGCCGTTCTTCCGCAACCACAACCGCACCCACGGCCTTTTCAGAAAGGCCTGCGGATGTCTGTGCCGTGCAGCCGGCGGTAAAAAACGCCGCAAACACGAGAAGCAGGAGCAAGTTTTTCGCGTTAAAATTCATGCTTTAAAGTATGTACTTTCGTAAATCCTCTCCGTTGAATTCGCTCGACAAATGCTCCTTCACATAGGCTTCATCCACCAAGACCTTGGTCAAAGGGTGCTGGCCGTTTGCGTTGAAGGAAATGTCATCGAGCAGGTTCTCTAAAATCGTATGCAAGCGGCGCGCGCCGATGTTTTCGCTCGTTTCGTTAGCGTTGAAGGCGTATTGCGCAAGGACATCGATGGAATCCTCCGCAAACTCGAGCACGACGTTATCGGTTTGAAGAAGCGCCGCGTACTGTTTGGTAATGGCGTTTTCCGGCTGAGTCAAAATGAGTTTATAATCCTCAACGGAAAGTGATTCCAAATTGACGCGAATGGGAAAACGGCCCTGGAGTTCAGGGATCAGGTCGGTTACCTTGGAAACGTGAAACGCGCCGGCGGCGATGAACAGGATAAAATCCGTTTTCACCGGGCCGTACTTGGTGCTTACGGTGCACCCTTCCACAAGCGGAAGAATGTCGCGCTGCACGCCCTCGCGGGAAACATCGGGGTCGCTCGCGTGAGAGCTCCCAGCGATCTTGTCGATTTCGTCGAGGAAGATGATGCCGTCCTGCTCGGCCTTTTCAATGGCCTCGCGCGTCACCTCGTCCATATCGATCAGCTTTTCGGCTTCCTCCTGGGTCAAAATGCGGTAGGCCTCTTTTACCTTAACCTTGCGCTTCTTTTTGTTCTTGGGCAAAATATTACCCATCAGGTCGTTGATGTTCAAATCTATGCCCATTGCGATCATGGCGTTGCTGCCTGCGTTCGATTGCTCCACCTCGATTTCAACCAACTGCTCGTCGAGCTGGCCGCTTCGAAATGCCGCTATCACTTCCTCGCGGCGACTACGGTGTTCGCGCCGCTCGTTATCGCTCATTTCAGGCTCCTGCGGCTCACCGCTTCCCAAAAGAAACTGCAAGGGGTTTTGCGTATGTTGGCGCTTTGCCTGAATGGGAACCAAAATGTCCGCAAGGCGCTGTTCCGCAGCGGCCTCTGCCAAAAAGCGAACCTCCGCCTCCTTTTTTTCCTTGCACAGGCGGATAGCTGCATCCACAAGGTCGCGGATCATAGAATCCACATCGCGGCCGACGTAGCCCACCTCGGTGAACTTGGTCGCCTCAACTTTAAGAAAGGGCGCTTCTACAAGCTTTGCAAGCCTGCGGGCGATTTCGGTTTTACCAACACCCGTCGGCCCGATCATGATGATATTTTTGGGCGTGATTTCCTCACGGAGCTCCTCTTTAAGCATGCTTCTGCGGTAACGGTTGCGAAGCGCAATCGCCACGGCTCGCTTTGCCTTGCTCTGCCCTACGATGTATTTATCCAGCGAATCTACGATTTCTTTGGGCGTATGCATGGCTATACCTCCTCCACGGAAATGTTTCCGTTGGTGAACACGCAGATGTTCGACGCGATGCGAAGCGCCTTTTCGGCAATCTCGCGCGCATCAAGCTCGGTATTTTCCTTGAGCGCCTTGGCCGCAGCAAGCGCGTACATGCCGCCCGAACCGATGGCGGCGATGCCGTCGTCCGGATCGATCACCTCGCCCGTGCCGGATATGATAAGAAGCTCATCGGCACTCGCCGCGATGAGAAGCGCCTGTAACTGGCGCATAACCTTATCGCTTCTCCATTCCTGCGCAAGCGCCACAGCTGCGCGCTTTAAGCTGCCGCCGTGCTGTTCAAGCTTGCCCTCAAACCGCTCGCAAAGCGTAAACGCATCCGCCACGGAACCGGCAAAGCCTACCACGACCTTACCGTGGTAAACACGCCGCACCTTTTTGGCAGTCTGCTTCATGATCGTATTTTCACCCATCGTCACTTGACCGTCGCCCGCGACAGCGCATTTGCCGTTCTTTTGTACCGCGACGATCGTCGTTCCCATCAAAGGCATACTCTTTTCCCCATTCTTTATCTAAATTTAGAAGGATTTTACCGCGTAATCTTCAATGTACGCTTCTTGAAAACCCAAGGAATCGTAAAGGCTCCGCGCCCAGTTTCCCACAACGCAGTATAGCGCAACAGAGGCATGGCCGCTTTCAAGAATTTTGTTGCACAAATACTTTACAAAAAGCCGCCCAATACCTTTTCCTTGTGCCTCCGGCTTTATGGAAACGCTGTCGATGGCATTGCCCTCAAGGTGTGCATGACCGATGATTTCGCCGTCTTGCACGTAAACAAACCGTTCCTGCGCCGTAGCTTCCCAGTCCTCACGCAAAGCATCGCTTGGCTGTTGAACAACGGATTCGGGAAAAGCACCAACACGCATACGCATTTCGTGAAAGGCTCGCGCGGAAAGCTGCTGTGCGGCCAAATAATCCGCATCTTCATAGCCGCGAACGGGCAGTGCGGGAAGTTCAAACGCCCCGCCGCAATAGCGCATAAGCGCGGAGGAAAACCTGTACACATAACCGAGTTTGCCCGCAAAAGCCTTTGCGCCCTCGTCGCCGTTCAAGTAGTAGGTTTCGATCGTGTTTGGCGCATCGGTTTTAAGCTCTTTTTCACAAAGCCGAACGGCCATTGTACCAAACCCGTTTTTGCGGAACTGACGCGCAATGTACACGTACAGAAAGGCGTTTTTATCGTGTTCAAGCTCCGCCCCGCCTACAAGCGTTCCATTGTTCCAAATCCCGTAAACGTCGTGTCCGGGCTTTTCAAGCGTATCCAAAAGGCTGTTTGCGGCGCTGTCGCCTGCTAAAAGCGATTTGAACGCAGCATGATCGTTTTTCAAAAGTTTCTCAAGCGTCATTTTCCGTCTCCGGCTCATGGCAGTAGAGCGCGTCAGTTTTGCAAACGACGGTACGTACCATTCAAGCACGCACCAACCGTAGAAAGCAGTCGAGCGGCTTTCTATTGTACCTTTTCAATATGATAGCATAAATTTTAAACGCACTTGAAATTTGCGAGGTAACTTTACATTTTCTTCGCAATTATTTCATCGATCGCGGCCAGCGCGCGTGCAGAAACCTGCTCGTACCGCTCCAGTTTGTTGCGTGGCGGGTTTTCTAGCGCGTCCATGATGCCGAAATTTACGTTCATGGGCTGAAAATCCTTTCCGACGTACTCCGAAACGTAATGCGCAAGCGCGCCGATGGCCGTTTGCCGCGTAAAATCCACCGCATCCTTCCCTATAAGCTTATGCGCAAGGTTAATGCCCGCAACAAGGCCGCTTGCGGCGCTTTCAATGTAGCCCTCAACGCCCGTAAACTGCCCCGCAAAATAAAGCCCTTCACATGCTTTTGCCTGATAGTCCCACGAAAGCCTACCGGGCGAGTTGAGGAAGCTGTTGCGGTGCATCACGCCGTAGCGCACGAAACTCGCGTTTTCAAGCCCCGGGATCATACCGAACACACGCTTTTGCTCGGAAAATTTCAAATTGGTTTGAAAGCCTACAATGTTATAAAGCCG
>JAEZGQ010000160.1 GCA_023416895.1 Bacillota bacterium
GCTCAACCTCGGCATGGAAATTTTGAAAAACGAAAGCGTGGCGCTCGACTCCGTAACCGGCCACGGCGGCTTTTTCAAAGTGGAGGGCGTGGGGCAGCGCGTAATGGCTGCGGCACTCAACGCTCCCGTCACGGTTATGGCGACCGCTGGTGAGGGCGGGCCATGGGGCATGGCGATCCTTGCTGCATACATGAAGCAAAAAAAAGACGGCGAATCACTCGCCGGATATTTGCAATACAGCGTGTTTGCGGGAAGCGCTGGGAAAACCATGCTGCCGCTTGAAGAAGATGTACAGGGTTTCGCGCGCTTTATGGAGCGCTACAAAAAAGGGCTTGTGATAGAACGCGCGGCGGTGGAGGTGTTCCATGCTTGAGGCATTGAAACAAAGCGTGCTCGAAGCGAACCTTGCGCTTGTCAAACACAGGCTTGTGCTGTTCACATGGGGTAACGTATCGGGAATTGACCGCGCAAGCGGCATCGTCGTCATCAAACCGAGCGGTGTGCCGTATGAAACCATGAATGCCGAAGACATGGTCTGCGTGGAGCTTACAAGTGGAAAGATCGTCGAGGGGAGCAAAAAGCCCTCGAGCGACACGCCCACGCACCTTGCGCTGTATCGCGCGTTTAAGGAAGTAGGCGGCATCGTACACACGCACAGCCGTTACGCCACGGTATTCGCGCAGGCAAACAGGCCCATTCCCGCGCTCGGCACAACGCATGCAGATTATTTTTACGGTGAGATACCGCTCACACGTCCGCTCAAAAAGCAAGAAGTTGAGGGTGATTACGAGCTTGAAACCGGCCTTGTAATCGCAGAAACCTTTCAAAACCCTGCTCCGCTTGCCGTTCCAGCGGTACTCGTAAGCGGGCATGGCCCCTTCGCGTGGGGGAAGGACGCAGCAGAAGCCGTATACCATGCAGCAGTGCTCGAGGAAGCCGCAAACATGGCGTGGCATACACTGATGCTTGACCCGCATGCGGCGCTCGATGAAGCTTTGCTCGAAAAGCACTATCAAAGGAAGCACGGGAAGAACGCATATTACGGACAGGAGAGATGACGCTATGAAAACGCTGTATTTTATCACGGGAAGCCAGGATTTATATGGGGAAGATACGTTAAAGCAAGTAGCCGTCGACAGCAAAAAAATCGCCGACTTCCTGAACGAAAAACTCAAGGATACCGTAGGCATCGTATGGCAGCCTACGGTTCGCAGCAGCGAAGAGATTCGCGCGATGTGTGTGAAGGTCTCCACGGACGAAAATTGCGTGGGCATCATCACCTGGATGCACACGTTCTCGCCCGCAAAAATGTGGATTAAGGGCTTGCAGCTGCTCACAAAGCCCATGCTGCACCTGCATACGCAAATCAACGAAAAGCTCCCCTACGATGCCATCGACATGGATTTTATGAACCTCAACCAGTCCGCACACGGCGACCGAGAATTCGGTTTCATCTGTGCGCGGCTGAACATTCCGCGCGAGATCGTGGTGGGCTATTACGAGCACGTCTCTACGGTGGAACGCATCCGTAAGTTTGCACAGGTAGCCAAGTCCATCGACTTTTCAAAAAACCTCAAAGTCGCGATGTTCGGTAGCAACATGCGCGAAGTGGCGGTGACGGACGGTGACCGCGTGGAAAGCCAGATTCGTTACGGATGGGAAGTCAACTATTATGGCATAGGTGACCTTGTTGCACAAATCGAACGCGTGACTGAACGCGAAATTGCCGCCCGCGTAGAGCAATATAAAAGCCTCTACGATCTGAACACTTCTCGCCTTGACGCGGTTTCTGAGCAGGCGCGTTACGATATTGCGCTCGAGCGTTTTCTGACCACAGGCGGTTTTGGCGCATACACAGATACCTTTCAGGACCTGCATGGGCTCAAACAGCTCCCCGGGCTTGCCACGCAGCGACAGATGGCGCGCGGCATTGGGTTTGGCGCGGAGGGGGACTATAAAACCGCAGCGCTCAACGCAGTACTTTGCAAAATGGCCGAGGGACGAAACGGCGCGACTGGCTTTATGGAGGACTATACCTACGACTTAACGCCCGGGCAGGAATTGGTGCTTGGCGCGCATATGCTTGAGGTATCCCCTGCGTTTGCGGCGACCAAGCCCAAAATTGAGGTGCATGCGCTTGGCATCGGCGACCGCGAGCCGCCTGCGCGGCTGGTGTTCGACGGCGTACAGGGTGACGCGGTTGCCGTCTGCATGACGGACATGGGCGATCGTTTCCGCTTGATCGTAGCGAACATCGAACTTGTGGCACAACTAAAAGACATGCCGAAGCTTCCCGTGGCACGCCTTATGTGGCGGCTAAAACCCAATTTTAAGACCGGCGCACGGGCGTGGATTGAAGCGGGCGGCGGCCACCATACGGTTGTGTCAACCGCACTGACGGCGGACGACTTGCGTTTGTTTGCTCGTTTTACAAACACGGAAATTGTGGAGATCGGTTAAGTCCGGAAGAACAGACGCGGAGAACAGAATGCTTGTTACTTTAGAAAGTGGCGGACGTTTATCGTCCGCCACTTTCTCCATATGAGAATAAGCCTTCTTCCGAAATTCCCGTAAAAGAAAAGGCTGAAAGCGCTTGACTTCCGGCCTTTCCTTACATTCCCGGTGACCTTCAGCTATTTTACAGGGGCTTTAAGGTCGTTTTTCAGACCTTCAAAATCAAGGTAGTCCTCAATGAACTGCTTGCGCAGGAGCTCAAGCGGAACAAATTCATTGTATTTTCCGTCGATCTGCACCTTTTCGGGCAGACGCAGCTCATTTAGGTCAAGTTCCGTATGAAGGATGTCAAAGATTATGTCCTCCAACTCATCCTTTGTTCCGTTGAAAACAACTTCAAGATAAACGCAGGTGATCCACGGAAACTTGCTTTTGATCTTACGGTGAAGGAGCGCATAGTGCAATGTCATCAGCTGTCTGGTGCCCACCCATGGGAAAATAGCGTATTTTTTATTGGAAAGCGGCGTGACAAGGTTGTCCAGTATGCCGCTGTTTCGGGTGATGTACT
>JAEZGQ010000174.1 GCA_023416895.1 Bacillota bacterium
GGCGTTTCACCGCTTACGGAGCTTTTGCACTCCGCCAACGGACTTGTCTTGATGGGGGCGGATTTTCTTATCATGCCGTGCAACACCGCGCATTATTTTTATGAGGAACTTCAAGCGGGCGTAGCGGTGCCGGTTTTGAACATGGTTTCGGAAACTGTGCGTGTCGTTTGGAAAGCGGGCGTGAAAAAAGCGGGCCTTTTAGCGACCGATGGCACGCTGCAAGCGGGCATTTACGACGCAGCTTTTGCGCGCGCAGGCGTCGAGCTTATAAAGCCCTCGCAAGAAGGCCAAAGGGCCGTGATGGATGTGATCTTCCGCGGCGTAAAGGCCGGAAGCGCTGCGTTTGATACTTTATCGCTCGAGCGCGAGCTTCAAGACATGCGCTCGCGCGGCGCGGAAACCTTCGTGCTTGCCTGTACGGAGCTTCCCATTGCGTTTTCGCGCTACAACCTTGACTTCCCCAGCGTTGATCCCACGGATATCCTCGCCCGCGCGGCGGTAGTATACGGCGGGTACGAGCTGAAGGATTAGAGAGGGAAACGGTATTCTTCAAAAAATGGTACAAAGGGCGTGCAGCGGTCGTGAGCGATTGCGGCGCGCCCTTTTGGTATGCGTTAGAAAGAAAAAAGGAGCGGCTAAAAGCTGCTCCTTTTTTGAAATTAAATGCCGCGCACCTTATGTTCGACAATACATTTCCGAACGGCACACCAACAGGTAACTCCTTTCAGGCACTCCCGCGGCACATCGCCTTTTCCGCTTAATGCTGCTTCCGTCAAGATCTGACATGGTTCACGGACGACAATTGCACAGGACCCGACGCTCAACATCCCTTATCGGTTCCAGACCTCACAAACGCTTGCCTCGTAAAAGGAATTCAGCCCTGCTATAGCGGATTGCAGGTACAGGGCACCGCTGACTCCCCGCCTAGCGCGGCAAACTGCTGACGTAACATATATTGTACCGTTCATGTGCGTTGTATGCAAGAAAAATCTCAAATCAAACGCTGCCATTGTTTTGCAGTTTTTGACGCAAAAACGCGCAAACCTCTTCAAGCGCTTCGGTCGCTTCGGGGAACGCGGGGGCAAGCAAGGGGAAGCAGTGGAACAAACCGCCCCACACGCGAATGTGCGTTTCTACGCCCGCTTCTTTTAAGCGTTCGGCAAGCCGCACGGAATCATCCAGCAGGGTTTCAAAGTCGCCTACTTGGATGATGGTAGGCGGCAGGCCACCTAGCTCGCCAAACAGCGGCGAGGCGTATGGGTGCCTTGCGTCGCCTTGCCCTACATAATAGGCAAGGAAGGTTTCAGAAGAGCCGCGCGGCGTGCATGGGTCGCTTTCGAGGCGGGTTTTGTGTGACGCGCCCGAGAGCGTCATGTCCGTACAAGGGGAAAACAATGCACATGCGGCGGGCAAGGGATCGCCTTCATCCTTCAACTTCAAAAGCGTAGAAAGCGCTACGCCGCCGCCTGCGGAGTCGCCCGCAAAAGCGATGTGCTCGGGCTTAAAGCCCTTTGTAAGCAAATAACGGTACATCGTTGCACCGTCCTCTGCTGCTGCGGGCGCAGGGTGCTCGGGCGCAAGGCGGTAATCGAAGGTAAGCGCCTGTACGTTCAGGCGTTTTGCAAACCCGCTTACGATGTTGCGGTGGGAAAGCGCGCTGCCCATCACAAAGCCGCCTCCGTGGAAGTAGAGCACCGCAAGGCTTTCGTCGCAGCCGTCGGGCCTTACCCACTCGGCGTACATGGGCGCACCTTCCTCAATCACATAGCAAATACCCTTCGCGGGTTTTGCAAGCCGCTTGGCGCCTTCTTCGGTATCCGCGCGAAGCTTTTCAATGGACGTGTTTTTGTCAACGGTCTCCGGATGGAGTTTGCCTTTGAGCAAATGCCGGTTCTTTAGCAAAAGGCGCATCATGCGCGCTTTGGAGCTGAGCATAACAAATCTCCTTTTTACGGCTTTAAAAACATTGCCGCGGCAAGGTTGAAGTTGGGCATGGGGAGCGGCTTTTCATGCGAAACACGGTGGACGGCAAGGCCGTTGATGACCGACCAAAACAGAAGCGATAACTCCATCGGCTCTCCGTCAACCACGCTGCCTTCGGCTTGCCCCTCATGGATGATCTCCGCGAGGATGTGGTAGGGGAACAGCCGCTTTTCCTCCAAAAACTCGCGGTCACTTTCGCTCAACTTGAGCGGCGCGGCGCTCTGTGCGAGCAGGCAGCAGGTTTGGGCAAAGCGTTCGTCCTGCTCGATGGTGCCGAGCAGTATGCGCAGCGAGTACACAAGCTTGTCGCGTGCTGTACCGCGCATTCCCTGCACCTTCTCGGTGGATTCGATCAGCTTGTCGAGTGCGTCCTCGGCAAGGTCAAGGTACACGGCCTCCTTGGAAGGATAGTAGTGGTACAAAAGCCCCTGTGCCATACCGATGCCCGCGGCAATGTCTTGAATGCGCGCGGCGCCAAGCCCCTTCGTGGCAAACTGTTTAAGCGCCTCCGCGCGAATCTGCTCCTTGCGCGCGTCGCGCGCTTGCTCGTTTTGCTGTTTGTTGCGCGGCATGAAACCCCTCCAAAATCGTCAGTATTTGATTGAATTTACATTCAAATTATATCGATTTACAGAAGCGCTTGTCAAGCGGTTTGCACAATAATAGGGAAAAAATGATAGAAAAAGCAGTCCCTTCAAAGTGTTGCGTTTTAGAGCACGAAAAAAAACGGCCCCCGTTCGGGAGCCGCTGAAAACGGTGATGGGTGAAAGGGATTTCACCACTGCCCATTGTTCACTTGCAAGTTTAGTATAACCTATAAAACCATGCAATGCATCACAAAACTGTTACAAAAGCCTCAAACTTTCATGATGTTTTGTTGAAATTTTATTGACATGTTGTATGTTTTACGAAAAATAGGCGGAAATTGCCCATTGCGCTGCCTCGCGAACCGCCTCAAAGGGGGAATCGAGCGCCGCGCGGATTTCCGCTTCGTAAAGCCCCTGTCGTGCCGCGAATACAATGGCCTCCGCTGTTAGCTTACCCTGCGAGGTGTTGTTTTTGCCCACGAGCGCGCGGGCTGCTGCCGTATCGCCTAAAATAAGCCGCCGCAAGTCAAATGCTTCACGCGTGGCGCTATCTGGCGCTTGCGCTTCGAGCGCGGCGTTGAAGGGGCAGGCGTACAAACAGCGTTCGCAGCCCAAATGGTAGCTACAAAGCCGCTTGATTTCATCCGTCCGAAGCGCGGTGCTCATTTGCGTGCGCATGCAGCAGTTCACACGAAGCCCCTCGTTTGTAATGGCTCCCGTGGGGCACGCGCGTATGCAGGCGGTACAGTTACTAGGGCAAGGGGGCGTATGGTCACTTTCCTCGCGTGGCGCAAGACCTTCAACGGCAAACGCCTGCATCACAATGCGCGAGCCGTAGGGCGCAATGCGCAAAAGCCCGTTTTTGCCGATTGTGCCGATGCCACACGCTATTGCGAGTGCGCGGTAGGGAATGTTTGCATCCTCACAAACGATGCCCAAGGCTTGCAGCTTTTCTTTTAGCGTTTTTGCCGCGTGGTAGGCGGCGTTGCTATAAAAGTAATAAGCGGGAATGCGTTCATCTTTTGTAAAGGGGCGGTAAGGGTAAACCAAAAGGGCAATGCAGCCGGCGTTTGGGTAAGCCGCCGCCACGTCGCCAAAAAGGCCTGTGCCGCGGCCCGTTTCCTTTGCGCGTGCCTCCCAAGCACTAAGGTGCAAGCACGGCAAAAAGTAAACGCGGGCAAAGCCAAGCTCTCTTGCTTCTTTTTCAATGCGCTCGTACATAAAGCGATTATAAAACGGACAAACCGTATTGTAAAGGCTGGCGGATGGGGGGTATACTCATGGTATCACCTGTAGTATATGCGTGGCATTGGCACGCAGAAAGGAATTAAAAATGAAAAAGCTTCTTACCATTGAAGGTATGTCGTGCG
>JAEZGQ010000182.1 GCA_023416895.1 Bacillota bacterium
GTTCCGGAGTTGAGGTAGTATTTTCCATTTCCTATGTCGCCATATTCGGGCACATGGGTATGCCCGAACACAACGACATCAACGTTTTCCTTCGGGTTATCAAGATACTGCGTCCTTGCTTGTCCGAAATAGTACTCCAAGCTTATGGTTCCCGCGACCGCTGCAAGAAAGCTGTTGGGAATCTTGACGTTGTTAATCGTCTGACGCTCCGCCCATGTGCGCTGGATGTTCTTAAACAACACCGGTGCGGAAATGGTTCCGTCCTCCTGTTGCGCGGGATAAAAATCAAGATAGGTATACGCATCATCAAATCCGGAAATGTGCATATCGAAAATCTTCTCGTCAAGACCTTCATTGGGCGTCACCCGCATCGAGATGTCTTTGAGAAGCGAGTAATAAATATAAGCGCCGTACTGATCCTCATCGGTTTTATCCGGCACGTTTGTTACCACCGGCAGTTCTTTCTCTACCGTCGGACGTCCTTCCAACACCCATGTGGCGGCATAGCGGGCGTAAAAATAACCTGCCGGCAGAATGGTATCCTCGTTGCCGCACAGCTCCGCGTTGGTGACTGTGTCCGGCGCGGAAAACACATCGTAACGGTGACCGTGCTCAATTATGATTTCGTTTCTGTCGCCCGTGTAATACGCGCCGAGCCCTTCGGCATCCCTAGCCTGAACAAGGTTAGGGATCGCTTCCTGCAAAACGCTGGCCTCCAGCGTCATATCATGGTTGCCGGGTACATAAACCACCTTTATTCCGCTGTCGATTACGTTGTTTAACTCGTCGATCACGGCCTGATTGTTCGCAATCACGTCCTTGTAAAATTGGTTTTGATCTGTGTAACTGGGATAATAAACTGGCAAAAACCACTCATCCAGAAAGTCGCCGTCAATTACCAGCTCTCGAACATCTGTTGTGCTTTGCAGATGCCGCAAAAACTCGATAAGTAGCGGACGGTTTTGTAAGGTTTCGGTATAATTGTCATCAATGCCGAGGTGAATGTCGCTTATGATGACGATCTTATTTCGCGTGTCGCCTGCATCCCACAAAGCTTCGGCGCTCTCCGGCGCATCACTTGCCGGCGTAACGGTTTTTGACGAGCATCCGGCAGTAAGCGCCAAAGAGAGTACCATACCGGTCGCCAGCAGGAAAGGGAGAATCCTTGTTTTCATGTTTGTTCCTCCAGTTTTCTTAAATTTCCGTCCGTCATTGCCTTTAAAATGGCAAGCTCATTGGGCATATCGTCACAAATGGCAATACGGAGCATGGCAACGCATCCTTTCCGTTGGGCTTTGGAAATTTTATCATGTGCCGCGAAACTTGTCGAGAAGAGGCAAAGGTAGCAAAACCAAGCAAAAGTTAAGAAACAGCGGGGGAAAGTGCGGCATAAGATAAAATAACCGCGCAGAAACCCGCGCGGCCATTTTATGTACATCTTTTTGTAATAGCTCCCCTAGTGGGTATGTGCGTGGTGGGTGTCCGGCGTGTGCGGGTGCGCGTGCGTGACGGCCTCGTGCGTATGCATATGGCTGTGCTCGCCGGAAACGGGGCTAAGGTGGGCATGCGTATGGTGTTCATCGTCATGACTGTGGCGGTGTTCGTGCTCGAGCGGCTCATGCATATGCGCGTGCGCATGCCGCTCCGTGACGGCAAGCGTGCATCCCGCAAGCATGACAACCAGCGCAATGAGAAACGTAGGCGTAAAGCTCTGACCAAAAAGCACCGCAGAAAGCGCTGCGCCCAGAAACGGCGCTGCGGCGTAATACGTGCCGGTTCGTGCCGCGCCAAGGCTCCGCTGCGCAAGAATGTAAAGGTAAATGCTCAGCCCATAGGAGGCAAAACCTAAAAGAAGCGCAAGCAGCATGGGACCTGCATTAAAAACCGCCTCCCCGGAAACAAGCGCAAGCAAAAGCGCGCCGACTCCCGCGCCAAGCCCCTTGATGGCAACGATCTCAAGCGGATCCTTTTGTGAAAGAACACGGGTGCAGTTGTTTTCAAGACCCCAGCAGACGCAGGCTAGCAGCGCAAAAAGCACGCCTTTTGAAAACGAAAGCTGCGAAACGTCCCCAAGCGACAAAAGCACGCTCGCCAACGTAATCAGCGAAATGGCGAGCCATAACCGTTTGCCGATGGGTTCACCGAAAAGAGCAAGCGCCAAAATGGCTGTCGCGGCGGTTTCAAAGTTGCCCGCAAGCGAAACGGATGCTGCCGAAGCCTGCCTCAGCCCCAAAAACAGCAAAAATGGCGCGGCAATATCAAGAAGGATCATGAGTGCCGCAAACGGGAGTTCTTTTGCACCAAGCCTCGCCTCAATGCGATCCTGCCGCCGTGTGCCGGACGCGGCGCGCAACAAAACCATTCCTAGCCCGGCGCCAAAGTACAAAAGCGCCGAGAGCAGGAGCGGAGAAAGCCTTTCGAGCAAAAGCTTGGAGAGCGGAACGCTCACGCCGTAAAGAAGCGCAGCGAGCAGAGCAAAAAGGACGGGTAAACGGTTGTTTTTCATTAATTCCAACTCCATTTTGGCATTGCTTAAAACTACCGCCGCTTCCCGCCCGAATACCTGTAAAGATACACTGCCGTAAGGATGGAGCTTACAAGTGCAATCACTGAGAATGCGAAAAGCAGCCAATCGGAAATGTCGCTGCCGATGAACATCATCGCAGGATTGACACGATCGATGATGAAAAACACCAAAAACACCACGCTTAAAACGATGGTCGCGTGCGTCAAAAATGCCCAGAATGCTTTCTGTTTCATTCGTTGTTTACCCCAAACCAAAGAATGTCGCTCGATTCCCTACCGCCGCCCGACGGTCGGTTGATAACCTCGCCCTGAAACATCATTTGCGCGGTCGCACCACCGTCGAGGTTGTATGCGGTTTTGCAGCCGAGCGAGTACATAAGTGCGGAAAGCTCTACAAGCGTCAAACCTGAGGAATAGCCCTCCTGCCTGCCATCCACCACCACAAGGCAGTAGTGGCCCGGCTCATAGTAGCCGATGGCACAGCGTGGGTTTTTGTCGCGGATTCCGCCCGCAAACTTTTCAATGGGCTGCCCATCGCGCAAAAGCTCGGGGCCGAACGACCATGCCTGCCATGCCTTGCCGGCAATGGCCGCGTCAAGGTCGAACCCTTCTTTTTTATAAGTCGCAAGCGTGCCATCCGCATATAGCACGCACACATCCTCATACAGATCATCGCGGTACAGTGTGCCGTTTCTTATGACGATGCCTTGGCTGCGCGCTCCGTAATAATCGCCTGTCACGGCGAAAACGGCGTCGTTTTCCCGCGCCATGTCTACGGGTTTGGCACGGACGCCCTGCGCGTATTCCCCACCCGCAAACGCAGTGCGGAAAAAGGAGATGTTCTTCACCCAAACGTCCGCAACATAGTAGGTAACGCCGTTTTTCTGCACCATGCGCACCGCCACGCGAAGGCTGTCGCTCTGGTAGCTATACTGCGCGTCAGCACCCGTATCCTCCGCGGGAAACACGGAGGAAAAATCCCCGGGTGCTATGGTCGGCGCAGGAGAAGGCTCAGTCTGCGCGGCTGCTGGCTTCGCGGAGGACTGTGCCGCCTTCAGAGTAGGCATAGCGGTGGGAGAAGGTTCAATGTCAATGATTTGCGCGATCGCCGCACCCTTGCGGGGAAGTACATGGTGGAACAGCGCAAACACCACCAGTACGATCCCTGCCATCAAAATGTCGACAAGGATTACCAAACCCGGGCGCAGCCTCTTTTTCTTGGAGGTTTCCATCGTATTTTACGTATGCCGCCTTGTTCAAAAATGTTACCCTGCCGCTGGAGATGCAATTGGCAGGCACCATGCGTTCGCCGATTTATCATACCATAAAAAGAAAGCGATGTATGCAGAAACCCGTCTGCAAGGATTGGCAAAATTTGTAAACATTTTGCTTTATGAAACTGCCGTTTCCGTCCGATTTTAAAAGAATGTCACACCTCCGTCTGGGCACGCTATAGAAGGGATGCGGTGCCTTTTAACATGCGACCACCACATAAATCCTCGGAAGCGCCATAGAATTGTTGTATGTGGGCTCTTCCAATTTATGCAGAAAAAATGATACAATCAGACAGGAACCGCACGGCGCCCTCGACGCACAAACGTGTGCTTTCATAAGAACTACCGAGGGGAACCTTTATGGGTATTTATATTCTCATTCCCGCCTACCAGCCGGACGAGCGGCTCGTGCCGCTCGTGCATGAGCTTGCCGCCGAGTTCAAGGTTGTAGTGGTGGACGATGGCAGCCGTTCGGACTGCGAAAATACTTTTGTACTCGCCAAGGAGGCGGGTGCCGTGCTTTTAAGGCACAGCATCAACCTCGGCAAAGGCGCGGCGCTCAAAACCGGTCTCCGCTACATCAAAGCCTGCGGCGACGCTGCGGGCGTGATCACCGCGGACGCGGACGGCCAGCATAGCCACAAGGACATTCTTCGCATACACGACGCCATGCTGCTTGCGCCGGATACTCTCTTTTTGGGCATGCGCAATTTTAAACAAATGCCACCGCGCTCGCGCTTTGGCAACACCATGACGCGCTTTTTCTTTCGTCTTTTTACGGGCATTCGCGTTTCCGATACACAAACAGGCCTAAGGGGGCTTCCAGCCTGTTTGTTCGAGAAGCTTTTGGAGTTGAGCGGTGAACGCTACGAATACGAAATGAACATGCTCCTCGCGCTCAAACACTGGGCGGTGGCCTATGAAGAGCTGCCTATCGAAACCATTTACATCGACAACAACCGCGCTTCACATTTCCATGCGTTGCGCGACGGCTGGCGCGTGTTTTCGCGCGTCGCCAAATACGCGCTTTCCTCACTGAGCAGCACGGCATTGGACTATTTGCTCTACGCGCTCTTTCTTTTGGTTTTGCCGGTTTCCTTCAGCTACGGCATCGCGAAGGCGTGCGCTGCGGCGCTCAATTTCGAGCTCAACTGCCGCTTCGTGTTTCGCGGCAAGCCCACGTTAAAAAACGCGGCGGGCTATGCGGCACTCGCCGTGTTTTCCACAGCCGTGGGCTCGGTGCTCGTAAGCCTTCTTGCACGTGGCGGCATCAACAGCTTTCTTGCAAAGATATTGATCGACCTAACGCTGTTTTCTTTGAACTACATCGTGCAAAAATACATCATTTTCAGAAAGCCCCGCGAAACCTCCGGCGAAAATAGCATTTAGCGGCAGGATTGGGGAATACGGTTTGCTATGGAAACTTTTTCGTATACGGCCTTCGACGTGGAAACCCCCAACCGCAACAACAATTCCCTTTGCTCCATTGGGATTGTACATGTGGAAAACGGCAAGGTGACGTTTGAGAAGGAATACCTTGTTAACCCCGAGGCGGATTTTGACTATGGCAACATTCTCATCCACGGCATCACCGAGGAGATGGTGGAAAACGCACCCACTTTCCCCGCCGTGTGGAAAGAGATCGCGCCCTATTTCAATGGGCTATTGATTGCGCACAACGCCACGTTTGACCTTGGTGTGATCCGCGCCTCGCTCGACCGTCACGACCTTTTTATCCCTCGTATGTGCTATGTTTGCACCGTGGCACTTTCAAGAAGGCACATCCCACGCGAAGTGTTTGGCAGCCACAAACTCAATGCGCTTTCCAGCGGGCTGGGCATACCGCTTCACCATCACAACGCGTTAAGCGACGCCGATGCCTGCCGGAGGATTTTTGAATACCTGGTGCGAAACTACGGGCTTACCGAGCGCGACATACGGTATTACAGATAAATTTATGGCGGGTTC
>JAEZGQ010000184.1 GCA_023416895.1 Bacillota bacterium
GCGGGCATTGCGCATATGGACGCAAGTGTTCTTTGCCGCATCCTCCAGCCGCGTGTGGAAATTTTCAGCCAGCTTCCCGAAATGGTTGATTTCCTCGCCCGCTTGGACGAAGGCTACGACATAGAGCTTTTTACCAACAAAAAATCAAAAACCGACGCTGCGGTGTCGAAGGAAATGCTCCTTGCCGTGCTTCCCGCACTCGAGGCGCTTCCCGCTTGGACGGAAGAGGCGCTCCACGCGCTTTTGATGGGCATGGCCGAGCAAATGCAGGTGAAAAACGGCACGCTTTTGTGGCCGGTTCGCATCGCGCTTGCGGGCAAGCAGGTAACGCCGGGCGGTGCCATCGAGATCGCAGTGCTTCTTGGCCGCGAGGAAGCCTTAAGGCGGCTTCGTTTCGGGCTTGAAAAGCTTTCCTAAAATACCGGATCTTTTTTCGGAAAAGGGCGGAAAACCGCCGAAAAAGCTTAAAAATTCCTTGTCATATCAAAAGTTAGCATGGTATAATACCATGCTAACGTACTTCTTGCGCCATCCTTTGAGTTGGCGCCATAAGACCATAAGGAGGTGAAACGCGTGAACAAGTATGAAACCCTGTATGTCATCACGCCGGAGCTGGAGGAAGAAGCCACAAAGGCTATCATCGAAAAGTTTTCCGGTATCATCGCCGCCAACGGCGGTGCTGTTGAGGGCGTAGACGAGTGGGGCAAGCGCCGCTTGGCGTATCCCATCGACTATAAGACAGAGGGCTATTATGTGCTTGTCAATTTTGAAGCTGAGAGCGAGCTCCCCAAGGAACTCGAGCGTAACTTCAACAACGACGAAAACATTTTGCGCTTTATCGTAGTCCGCAAGGACGCCTAATTTGACGGAAAGGATGGCATAGCATGAACAGGGTAATCCTCATTGGTAACCTCACCCGCGACCCGGAGCTTCGCACCACGAATTCCGGCGT
This sequence comes from Bacillota bacterium, assembly GCA_023416895.1. Taxonomy (GTDB): domain Bacteria; phylum Bacillota; class Clostridia; order Christensenellales; family CAG-138; genus UBA7707. The sequence continues at coordinate 953 of JAEZGQ010000184.1, forward strand.
TTCCGTATGCACGTTTTCCATTGCCGTCAACCGCAAAAACAAAAACCAGGCCGGCGAAAAGGTCACCGACTTTTTCAACATCGTCGCGTGGCGCCAGCTTGGCGAGCTTTGCGGAAAGTACCTCGCGCAGGGCCGCAAGGTGTGCGTTGTTGGCGAACTGCAAAACCGCAGTTACGACGGCAAAGACGGCACGAAAAAATACATGACGGAAGTTATCGCGGACGATGTGGAGTTTCTCACCCCGCGTCAGGAAGGCGCTACGGGGAGCGAACGCGCTCCGTCGAGCCTGCCCCAGCGCGGCGCTGATTTCGAGCCCGAAGGCTTTACCGATGTTGACGACGAGCTGCCATTCTGACAATCGTTTTGAATGTTTGATTTTTTGAAAGGAGCGTTACAATGGAAGAACGTAAAATGAGGCCGCGCCCGCGCAAATCCAGGCGCAAAGTTTGCGGCTTCTGCGTTGATAAGGTTGAGTCTATCGACTATAAAGACACCGCGCGTTTGCGCAAGTACGTCACCGAGCGCGGCAAGATCATGCCCCGCCGTATGAGCGGCGTATGCGCGAAGCACCAGCGCGAGCTGGCCATCGCTATCAAGCGTGCCCGCGTGGTTGCCCTTCTGCCCTACGTGGCGGACTAAAACACAACTTCACGAAGTCGTTAGCCCTTTTTAAGCCGCCCAACAAGCAAACATCGCTTTCGGGCGGCTTTTGTTAACGCTTCGCTTTGTCGCGCAACCACCGGAGCCATTTTCGCGCGATTTTAAGCGGTTTTGCTGCGCCTTACGGCGTGGACGCAAAGCCGCGCAAGATGTTTTTCTGACGCGCATACAGAAAAAGCGAACCCCTATCGCATGATAAGGAGCAACGGAGAGGGCGCGCAGGAAAGCGTGGCTGACTTGTTAAACTGCCGTGGTGTAAATGAGAGGGAAATTTATGGACAAACACATGTTTCAAACCATCGAAAACCATATGCTCGAAAAAACGGAGGACAGCGCGCACGACCGCACGCATGTGGAGCGCGTGCTCTGTGGCGCGCTAGATATCGCACGGTATGAAAAAAAAGTGGATTTTGATGTTCTGATTGCAGCGTGTTTGCTGCACGACATTGCACGCCCTTTGCAAGCGGCCGACGAGCGCGTATGCCACGCGCGTACCGGCGCGGAAATGGCATACCGGTTTTTAATGGGAATCGGCTGGTCCGAGGCGCAAAGCGCGCAGGTATGCGATTGCGTGCGCACGCACCGCTTCCGCATCGACGACGTGCCGCAGAGCATTGAGGCAAAAATCCTCTACGATGCGGACAAACTCGATGTTACCGGCGCTTTGGGCATAGCCCGTACGCTGCAATACGGCGGGCAGATGAGCGAACCGCTTTACGTGCTTGATGAAAACGGAGCCATCGTTTTGGAGGGTGGCGGAGCGGATGTTTCCTCGTTCGTGCAGGAGTACCACTTCAAACTTAAAAAGCTGTACGGCCGGTTTTATACCGCTCGCGCGGCGCTGCTTGCGCGCGAACGCGAAAAAACGATGACGGATTTTTACCATTCGCTGTACCGCGAGGTTTCGGATACGCTTACAAACGGCAGATCGGTGCTGCAAGATATTTTGGAGTAAAGACGCTGACGGGGGATTGCCTTTTCCTGCCTTGCGGAGAAGGCTGCCCGCGCATCGTCCGGCTGGCGCAAAAGAACCGTTGCCGCCGTTGTTGTGTGCGGCGGCGTCATGGTATAATGACCGAAACAGCCATTCTACGGCTTATCCTTATGTACGTGCGACGTTCGCCCTACGAGTAAACGCATGCGCAAATTATGCCATAGCAGCTTCGCTTCTATGGTATAATGTTCAAAAGCGGTTGAGCGCGCATTCCTTTTTGTAACCTCAACCGAGCGAAAGAATCGCAAAATACTGGCCGCGCAACACAAAGCGCGGGTGATCGGGTGAAGTTTTTGAACCAAAAAATCAGTTTGAAACATATAGTCTTTTCGCTCCTCATCGGGCTTGGCGCCGGACTTGGCGCGCTTTTCCCCATTTTGCTTTTCCTAATGCCCGCTTTTTTGGGGTTTGCTGGCGCCGCCTGGGGAACGGCATGCTTTCTGGCGGGTGCCGCCGCCTCGGCCGCGGCGCTGTTTTTGCTCGTAGGCGATGCGGCGGTTGCGCTTTACATGCTCGCGGCGTTTTTGCCCGCGTCCATCGTTTTGACGTTTGTACTTAGGGGCAAGCGCCCTTATCGGTACGCGGTCATTTTGATGAGCGTGGTTTTTGCGCTTTTTGGCTACGCGGTTTTGTGTTTGCCCTCGATGCTTGCGGGCGGAGGCCCGTTTGACGCGGCCATCACCGCAATCTCCAAAGAGATCGACGCGCTTGTGCCGCTGCTGCCGCAGCTTTTTGACAATGCGGAGCAGGTGGAGCTTGCTGAAGCCTATCTCAAAACGGCGGTCGATCTGGTGCCGGAGATTGTGGTGGGCATCATTTTCGGCCTTTCCGAACTTTTCGCATTCATCGACACAATGCTTGCCCGCGCGCTTTTGAAGCGCGCGAAGGCGGATGTACGGCCGATGGCACCGTTTATCCTATGGCAGCTTCCCAAGGACTTTGTTTGGGGAGCGCTCATCCTTGGCGCAGGCGCGGTTGCTACGTTGCTTCTCAACCTCAACAACGCTAAAACCATTGCGGTGGCGGTGCAGTGCATCGTGTTGCCGCCACTTGCGTTGATGGGGCTGGCGTTTTTTGAGTTTTCCATGCTGCTCTCAACGCGGCGTTCAAACGGCTGGCGCGTTTTTACCTACATCGCGCTTGTTTTGCTTTTTCCTACAAGCCTTGTAATACTGGCGGGTTTCGGCGTTCTTGACCGCATTATAAAAGTGCGAAGCCGTATTGTACGCCGCAAATAGACGAAGTTACTGTTTCTTAACGGGGGTTTTGAAGGGCACGGCGCTTGGCGCAAAGCTGCCTGCCATAAAAAAAGGGGGGAACACGATTGAAGCAACGTCCTTACGCGGCGCTTGGCGTGCTGCTCTTAACGGCGCTTGCCGCATGTGCATCGCTCTATTTCCTAAAAGAACCTGCACCGCTGTGGTTCGGCCTTCTTTTGGCGGGCGTGGGCATTGTTGCATTTTTTGCGTCGCTCGTTTCTGTAAACGTGTACACAAAGCGAACGCGTTCCGCCCTCAACGACGTGTTTCGTGAAAACGAGAGCGCTGCAAGCGGCATTTTGAATTCCGTGAACATCCCTTCGGTGATTTTCAGCTGCGAGGGTCACATCATCTGGTGCAACGAAGCGTTTCTAGCCATTTTTGCAGGGAAGGACATCCGCCGTCTTTTGCCCTCGTATAACGTGGAAGATCCGCCGCAGTCGTTCGCCTTTGAGCACAACGGCCGAAGCTTTCAGCTCATGAGCGTGCCGGTACGCCGCTCGCATGAGCGCGCGCAGCCACTCACGTTCCAATACTGGATTGACCGCACGGAGGCGCTGCATTATTCGCGCCTGTATGAGGAGCAGATGCCCACCGTGGCGCTCGTGTATGTGGACAATTACGAGGAACTCAGCACCGATCTGCAGTTTGCAAAAAGCGTGGTGCTTGCCGAGGTGGAACGCCGCGTGAGCGCGCTTGCCTCCAAGCTTGGCGGCTCATACCGCCGCTACGACAACGCGAAATTTTTTATTATTTTTGAGGCAAAAAAACTTGCCGAGCTTGAAAACGAGCGCTTTTCCCTGTTGGACATCGTGCGCGAGATCGACACCGGCACCGGCCAACCCGTTACGCTTTCCATCGCCGTGGGCGTTGAAAACCGCATTGAGGGCTCGGATGAATCCGCAAGGCAGGCAATGGAGCTTGCCCTTGGGCGAGGCGGCGATCAGGCGGTTGTAAAGCGCGGTTCTGCTTACAGCTTTTACGGCGGAAAACGCCAGCTCACCTCAAAGCAGTCGCGTGTGAAGGCGCGCCTTTTTGCAAAAGCGCTCCGTCAAATTTTGGAAAATTCCGATCAGGTTTTTATCATGGGGCACAGGCTCCCGGATATGGACTGTCTCGGCGCGGCGCTCGGGCTTATGCGCTGTGCACTTGTTGTTGGGTGCAAGCCCTATTTTGTGCTTGACGAAGGCAATACTATGATTGAAAGCGTGCTAAACGACATGCGCGAAAATCAGCTGTACCGCGACTGCATCAAGTCCCCCGAACAGGCGGAAGCGATCATGCGGGCAAACAGTACGGCAATCGTGGTAGATACGCAGCGGCTCAGCTCGCTGATTGCCCCCGGGCTTTATGGCCGAACGGCAAAAACGGTGGTGATCGATCATCACCGCCGCCCGGTGGATGCGATTACAAACCCAACGCTTCATTACCTCGACGCGGCGGCATCGTCGGTATGCGAAATCGTGGCCGAAATCCTCCAGTATTTTGACGACAACATTCGCCCTACCACCTTCGAATGCGGCACAATGCTTGCGGGTATCACGCTTGACACCAAGCATTTTGCGTTCAACACCGGCGCGCGCACATTTGAGGCGGCGGCATTCCTTCGCAAAAACGGCGCGGACAACAGCATGGTAAAGCTCATGTTCCAAGACGACATGAAAACCTACCAAAGCCGTGCGCAGGTGGTGGAAGGAGCGCTCGTGATGGAGCGCGGCATTGCGATTTCCGCGTGCCCATCGGATATGGAAAACGCATCGCTGATTGCCGCGCAGGCGGCGGACGAGTTGATTTCCATCAAGGGCATACGTGCCTCGTTCGTGCTTGCACGAAAAGAGGATGCAGTGCTCATCAGCGGCCGCAGCCTCGGCGACATCAACGTACAGGTGATCCTTGAGGCTTTGGGCGGCGGCGGACACTTAACGGTTGCGGGCGCGCAGCTGCACGGCGTAACGATGGACGAGGCCGTGAAGCGGCTTACCTCAAGCATTTACGATTATTTGAAGGAGGCGAAACTACAATGAAGGTTTTGTTGAAGCAGGATGTGAAGGGTTCCGGCAAGGCGGGCGATGTAATTAATGTGAGCGACGGCTATGCCAAAAACTTCCTGATCCCTAAGGGGCTTGCCTCGGCGGCGGATGCATCCGCCATCAACGCGGCCGCCATTAAAAAAAGCGCGGACGCACACCGCAAGGACATGCAGATAAAGCGCGCCAAGGACCTTGCAAACGAAATGAGCGGGCTTACGGTAAAGGTAACTGCCAAGGCGGGCGAAAACGGGAAGCTTTTCGGCTCCATCGGCACGCAGGAGATCGCAGACGCGCTCAAGGCGCAGTACGGCATTGAAATTGATAAGCGCAAAATCCGCATCGACGAGCCGATCAAAACCTTGGGCATTACGGAAGTAACCGCCCATATGTTTGAAAACACCGCCGCGAAGTTTAAGGTAGAGGTAATTGCGCTAGGATGAAAAAAACCTGTGGCTTTTTTCATCCTAGCCCTTCGGAATTTTGCACAGCCTCCTCTCGCGTCTGCGGGCGCTCCCGGGCGGCGGCTGTGTAGAGAAAGAAATTCTTCCAGAATTTCATCCGTTTCGGCGTACATGCCGCCGAAGCCGGAAGAAAGCTTCCGGGGGGCGAAGCCGAAGCGCCGCCAGTGGCGGATGAAGCGAGGCGAAAGCCCAGTGAGCAAGGGAGTATTGCGATTTCAAGAGCAATATGACGGTTGCGAACTGCGGAATGGCCCCCGAAGCCCCTGAGTAATTTTATCGCCTAAAAAATTCGCCCGTTGTGTCACAATCGGAGGTTCATCATGCTGCGACCCAATTTTGAAAGCACCCTGCCGCAGAGCATCGAGGCGGAAAAGAGCGTACTCGGAAGCATTCTCCTTTCGCACGAGGCGCTTGAGCTCGCTGTAGACAAGCTCAAGAGCGAGGATTTTCACCTTCCCGTGCATCAGGATATTTTTGCTGTGATGCTGAAGCTTTACAATGCCGGAAACGCGGTAGACAGCGTTACCGTTACCGACGCTTTGCGGCGCAACGGCACGCTTGAAAGCGTGGGCGGGGCGGATTATATCAGCGAGCTTTCGCTTTATACGCCCACGGCGGCAAACGTTTCCCATTACATCAAAATTGTGGAAGAACGCAGCATTATGCGGCGCCTTGTGCTTGCGGGCAACGAAATTTCAAAGGACGCAATTGAAGGCGACAAAAGCGTGGAAACGCTTCTCAATGACGCGGAGCTTAAAATCTTCAACATTTCCATGAAGAAGTCGCAGGATTCGCTGATGCACATCGAGGATACGGTGATGGACAGCTACCACCGCATCGGCGAGCTTATTAAAATGCGCGGCAAGCTCACAGGCCTCACCACCGGCTTTTACGAGCTTGACGACTTAACAACCGGCCTTCAAAAAAGCGATCTTGTGATTGTGGCGGGCCGCCCGTCCATGGGTAAAACCGCCTTCATGCTCAACCTTGCGCTTCCGTGTGCGCTCAAGGGCGCTACGGTGTGCATTTTCAGCCTTGAAATGTCGCGCGAGCAGCTTGTCATGCGTATGCTCTGCTCCGAGGCAGGGGTGGATATGCAAAACGTAAAAACAGGCAAGCTAACGGACACGGAGCTTTTGAACATCTCCAACACGCTCGACCCTCTCGCCAAGGCGAACATCTACATCGACGACACGGGCGGCATCAGCGTAACGGAGATCCGCAGCAAATGCAGGCGTCTTAAATCGAGCCGGGGGCTAGACATGGTGATCATCGACTATTTGCAGCTCATGCAAACAAGCGGGAAAAGCGACAACCGCGTTCTCGAAATCGCCGAAATTACACGCTCGCTGAAAATCCTCGCACGCGAGCTCAACGTGCCCATCGTGCTCGGTTCGCAGCTGTCGCGCGGGCCGGAAATGCGCGCTGACCATCACCCGCATATGGCGGATCTTCGCGAGAGCGGCTCCATCGAGCAGGATGCGGATATGGTCATTCTCCTTTACCGTGCCGCCGTTTACGACGAATCGGCCGATAACACCGCCGAGATCATCCTCGCCAAAAACAGAAACGGTCCTACGGGCGTTGCAAAGCTCGCATGGATCGACAAGTTCGGTAAATTCGTTAACAAAGCAAACAGACCGGAGTAGCACTTTTTTGATAAACTCCAGCGGGAAGCAATCGCTTCCCGCTATTTTTGTTGCGTGCGCTATGACAGGCATGTATGCCCTTGCGGTGCACGCATATTTGCAAAATTTAGCCGTATCGGATATAATGTGTTCATTATCACGGTCTTATCTTTATTTTTTGGGAGGACTTATTTATATGGAAGCCCGCAAGCGGCGTTTTGGCGACCGCAAAGACGGGTATTGGTTGCGTGACTTGGACGCGCTTCATGCGTTCACGCCGTATCTAATGCCCAACCGTACAGAAAATGAAGCGTTTATTCAAGAGCAGATCGACCTAACCAACATCCTTGCTTATCTGGAAAAGAAAAACGCACAGCAGCCCGAGTACAAGTACACCATCTTCCACATCATCACCGCGGCTTTGGCAAAAACCCTTACGCTTCGCCCGAGGATGAACCGTTTTGTAAAGGGCAACCGCATGTATGAAAGAAACGAGCTCACCTTTGCGTTTGTCGTCAAAAAGCAATTTGCCGACGAAGCGCATGAGGCGCTCGCGTTTTTGTCCTTTGACGAAAACTGCACCGTGGATAGTGTTCACGACAAGATCATGAACGAAATCTACTCGTGCCGCAGCGAGAAGCTCGACAATTCCACCGCCAGCATGGATGTGCTTACAAAGCTTCCGCGCTTTGTGCTTCGCTTCATCATCGGCATCCTTAACCTGCTCGACTATTACGGCAAGGTACCCAATTCCCTTATCAAGGCCGACCCGAATTACGCAAGCGTATTCATGTCCAACCTCGGCTCCATCGGGCTGAAGGCAGGCTATCACCACCTCAACAACTGGGGGACCAACTCCATTTTCGTCACCATTGGCGAAAAGGCGATGCGCCCCGTGTACGACGCGCAGGGGAACGAAGAGATCCGCCCCGTGCTGGAGCTTGGGCTTACGCTCGACGAGCGCATTGCGGATGGCTACTATTACGCCAAAACCGTAAAGCTTGTAAAGCATCTTTTGCAAAACCCCGAGCTTTTGGAGCGTCCCGCACACGAGGAGGTGGCATTATGAGCACCGTAAAGGCACCCTGGCTGAAAAGCTACGGCAACATTCCCGCACAGCTTCCTTACCCCGAAGGTACCCTTCAGGATGCGTTTGAGCGCGCCGCAAAGCAGTACCCAGACCATATTGCCTACGAATTCATGGGCAAGCGTACCGATTATGCGGAGGCCGTTGAAGAAATTCATTTGTGCGCAAGGGCTTTAAGGTCCATTGGCATTCGGGAGAACGACCGCGTTACCATTTGCCTTCCCAACTGCCCCCAGGCCGTTACCATGTTTTACGCCGTCAACATGGTGGGCGGCGTCGCCAACATGGTGCACCCGCTTTCGAGCGAAGGTGAAATCCGCTTTTATCTTGAGGATTCGAAAAGCGTCGCCGCCATAACGCTCGATCAGTTTTATGAAAAATTCGAAGGCGCCCGCAAAGGCACCGCGCTCAAGCACCTCATCATCGCCAGCGTGAAAGATGCGCTTTCTCCTGTGATGAAGCTGGGCTATGCCGTTACCCAAGGGCGAAAGGTACCTTCCGTGCCTAAGGGAGCAGACGCGCTTTTGTGGAAAAACTTCCTCAAGCGTGCAAATTCCTTTAAGGGCGATCCTGCCGTAAAGCGCGCGGCCAACGATCCCGCCGTCATCCTTTACAGCGGCGGCACCACCGGCACCACAAAGGGAATCCTTTTGACCAACCGCAACTTTAACGCGCTTGGCGTACAGCTTGTATCCTCCAACGACTGCTTTACTAGCGATGCGGTGATGCTTTCCATCATGCCCATGTTCCACGGCTTTGGGCTTGGCGTTGGCATTCATACCATGCTCATGAACGGCGCCACCTGCATTCTGGTGCCGCGCTTCACGCCGGATTCCATTGCGGGGCTCATCAAAAAGCACCGCCCAACCTTTATGGCGGGCGTTCCCACGCTGTATGAGGCGATTTTGCGTTCTCCCGCTTCGCGCGACCTCGATATGTCGTGCTTCAACGGCATTTTCTCCGGCGGGGATTCGCTTTCTATCGAGCTTAAAAAACGCTTCGACAAGTTCCTTCGCGAGCACAACGGCACCATTGAGATTCGCGAAGGGTACGGCACCACGGAGTGCGTAACCGCAAGCTGCGTAACGCCGGAGCACGAAAGCCGCGAGGGCAGCATTGGCGTGCCGCTGCCCGATATGTACTATAAAATCGTCCGCGTCGGCACGGAGGAGGAGCTTCCCTACGGCGAGGAGGGCGAAATTTGCCTTGCAGGCCCCACGGTGATGGTGGAATATGTCAACCAGCCCGAGGAAACTGCAAGCACGCTTAAGGTGCATGCCGACGGTTTGACATGGGTACATACGGGCGACCTTGGCTATATGGACGAAGACGGCTTTATTTACTTCCGCCAGCGCATCAAGCGCATGATTGTGACGAGCGGTTACAACGTATACCCCTCGCAGATCGAAAACATCCTTGATGCAAACGAGCATGTACACATGAGCTGCGTCATCGGCGTGCCCGACCCTTTGAAGGTGCAAAAGGTAAAGGCGTTTGTTATGTTGAAGCCGGGTGTTGTTCCTTGTGACAAGGTGAAAAACGAAATTTACGAATACTGCACGCACCACATCGCCAAGTACGCCATGCCTTACGACATCGAATTCCGACAGATCCTGCCGAAAACCCTTGTGGGCAAGGTTGCCTATCGCGAGCTCGAGCAGGAGGAGCTGCAAAAAACCGTAATGCGCGCGTAAAGCGCGTAGCGTTTCAAAAAAGTGGCCTGCGCCACTTTTTTGAGGTTACAGGAACGTCCTGTGCCTGTGGCACGGTCGGCCGTTCCCGATAAGAAAGCCTTGCCGCGCAAGGCTCTACGCGAGCGCCGCACATGTCGCCGCTCGCGAACTCAGCCTCCGTGGGCCTTGGCCCCCGAAGCCCCAATGGCTTTTGGACAGGCTGCGTGCGTAAGCTCCTTAAATTGATTAAGAGTCCTTTCCAAGCCCGACGGAATTGCCGCCGGGTTTGGTTTTTTCGCATATTCGGTGCCCAGCAAAAACTTTTTTTGTAAAATCCCTTGACCCTCACGTTACGTTATGGTTTATGGTATTTGTGAAGGGAGGCGAAACGGCATGAAAACCGTACATGAAGTGGCAAAGCTGGCGGGGGTGAGCGTGCGCACGCTGCACTACTACGACGAAATCGGCCTGCTCCATCCGGATGGGGTAAGCGAAACGGGCTACCGGCTCTATGGCGACAACGCTATGGAGCGGCTCCAGCAGATTTTGTTTTTCCGCGAGCTGGGGTTCCCTTTGGGGGAAATTGCGGCCATGCTGAACGCGCCAAGCTACAACAAAACCGACGCGCTCAAAAACCACAAGGCGTTGCTGCTTTTAAAACGCGAGCGGCTCGACGCAATCCTTTCGCTTGTGGATAGGGCGCTCAAAGGAGAAGAAACCGTGAGCATAAAAGAATTTGATATGACAAAGATCGACGAAGCGCGCGAACAATACGCTTCCGAGGCAAAGGCACGCTGGGGCGAAACGGACGCTTACAGCCAAAGTGAGAAGCGTACCGACCGCTACACAAAAGACGACTGGGCAAAAGTATCCGCCGAATCAAACGCCATTTTCGAGGCGTTTGCCGCGCTTCGCGGCGGCGACCCCGCTTCAAAAGAGGCACAAGCACTTGTCAGGCGTTGGAAGGACTTTATTTCCGGCAGCTTTTACGACTGCACGGATGAGATCCTTTCTGGCCTTGGCGAAATGTATGTAGAAGACGAACGCTTTACAAAAAACATCGACGCTTTCGGCGAAGGCACCGCAAGCTTTATGCGCGACGCGATCCGTGTTTATGTGAAACACGCGTAACACACAGGAACTCCACGTTTCCACGAAAAACCGAGGCCGCTCCTGATTGAGCGGCCTCGGCCTTTCTTAGGCTTCCTGCGCTTTCCAGCTTCTATAAAGCGATGCAATCACTGCCTCGAGCGGTTCGGGCGCAAGCTCCACATCGCTTACATGAGGCATTTGCGAAAGCTCGTAAAGCACGCTCTGTACGGGCGTTGAGGAAGGTTCAAAGGCAAAGGTGTGTAGAAAACCCTCGCTTTCCACATGGATTGCGCTTGTGAGCGCAGGGGGGATGTCTGAGGCTGTGCGCACCCGAACAAGCCGCCTTAAGCTGTTGGTGCGGCGAAGCTCGTCAAACGTACCGTCCATGGCGATGCGCCCGTTAGAGATCAAAACCACGCGCTGCGCCATTTCCGCAAGGTCGTCCATATCGTGCGAGGTTACGAGCACGGTGGTGCCGTATTCCTTGCCAAGTGTGCGCAAAAATTCGATCATTTGCCTTTTTGCAAGCACGTCGAGCCCCAAGGTCGGCTCGTCGAGCAGAATCAGCTCCGGATTGTGCAAGAGCATCAATGCAAGCTCGCAGCGCATCCGCTGTCCGAGGCTCAGCTCCCGTGTGAAGGTGTGAAGAAGGTCGCCGATGTCGAGCCGTTCGGTCACGTCGCGACGCATTTTTTCATAGGTCGCCTCGGGGATGTTCCACACCTCGCGCTTCCACGCAAAGCTTGAGGCAACGGGGTGGTCCCACCAAAGCTCGCTGCGGTTGCCGAACAATATCCCAACGCGCCGCATCAGCGCGATGCGGTTTTTCGTGCTCTGTTGGCCAAACACGCGCACTGTGCCCTTATCGGGTGCGAGCATGCCGCAAAGAAGTTTTATGGTGGTGCTTTTTCCCGCGCCGTTGGGGCCGGCATACGCCACAAACTCCCCTTTTTTCACGATGAGGTTCACATCGTCGAGCGCGCGGATCTCCTTGGTTTGTGGGTGAATGAGGTTTTTGAGCGCGTCGCTTAGCGTGCCCGCACGCTGCTGCTGTACGAAGGTTTTGGATACCCCCAAAAGTTCAACTGCGGTGTCCGACGCTGCGGTAGCGGCTAGAGCCGGTTTTTGCATAGTGCTTCAGTCCTTTCGAAAAGAAAATATAGGCAAGCCCGCAAAGCGTTACCGCCACAAGCGCGGGCAGGAGCGGCAAAATGCCACCCTCGGTTTTGTTTAAAAGAATGCAGGTGGGTAGCCATGCCATAATACCCGTTGGCAGCACCGTTAAAAGCGCGCCGCGCAAAAATGCGGGAAGCCCCGAAAGCGGGTAAATGGAGAGCGCAAACAACGCGTCGATCGCCACGGAAGAAAGCTCCTCGCCCCCCTTTGGCCTATAAAACGCCGTACTTCCTGCAAGGAATGAATACCCAAGCACTATGGCAACGCCGCATACGAGGTAGCAAAGAAGAAGAAGTACCCACCCAAACGTCAAAGCGAGGTTCAGCCGCACGGCAGCAATCGCCACCACAGCAATGCCGCTTACAAAAACGCCGCTGCCCGAAACCGGAAGAAAGCCCTCCGTCAAAAGCTGCGCGCTCAAGGGCAGCGGCTGCATGAGCATGTGGTCGAGCTGCCCGCGCCCCACACGGCGGGAGATATAGCCTGCGTTTCCGCCGCCGAAAAAGAGCTGAAAAAGCCCTGAAAGCGTAGAGGAATACCCAAGCATCAAAAGAATTTCATCGCTTGAAAGCGCACCGACGCCCGCAAAGCGCTGCGACAGCAAAAACACCGACGATATGCTCGCCAAGTTTGAAACAAGGTCGGATACTACCGCCAAAATACAGTTTCTCGTATCGCGTAGGAGCCACGCGGCATCCATGCGCGCGTAAAGCGCCAGGAGCCGAAAAGCTCGTTTGATGTGTTCAACCGCCATGGGAAACCATCCTTTCTCTGCCTTTTTCATACAACAGCACGGCCAGCGGCCATAGCACGACGTTCCAAAAAATTTGAAGCGGCAGCACGTCTTTGGCGCTTTCAAGGCCGGAAAACAGCGAGAGTGACGCTCCCGCCACGCTCGCAAATGGGGAAAGCGCAAGCACGTCGCCAATGCCCCAGGGAAGAAGTGCAAACGGAATAACCGCACCAGAAAGTAGCGCAGTCACGCCGCGCCTTATCGTTTCCACAAGCCATGCCGCGTTTTGTACGCGAATCACAAGGCACGCAAACAGAAAGTCGATGGCAAACCCGAGGGAGATAGAAAGCGGCAAGCTTACAAAAAACCATGGGCTTTGCGGCAAAACGCTGATGTTCATCAGCGCGCATAGCACAAGCACCGGCAGCGAAAACAGCGCAAGCGGCATCATCCAGTTGCCCGCGGTATGCGCAACAAGCTGCGAAAAAATACCCATGGGCCGCATGTATTGGCTCAAAATGCTGCCTTCGTACATCCACGTCGAGGCGGGTGTGCGCACATCCAAAAGCTCGCTGAGCGCAACGCTTGCGGCTGTATAGGAAAGAAGCATGGAAAGCGTCATGCCGCCGGTATCGGCGCCTTGTGAAAAAAGCACCTTCCAAAGCGTCAAAAGCGCAAGCAGGCGAAGCGCGCGTATGGCGTAGCCACCAATCACGTACCCGAGCCCCCAGTAGCTTTGTTCGAGCGCGCTCATGCGCGCGGTGGCAAAATAGGGTTTCAAACTGTGGTTCATATAAAATCTCCTGAAAACTGCATAAAAAAACCGGCACGCCGTTTGGCGCGCCGGTGTAACATGCAAAACATGTCGGCCTAACTTAGGCCGAAACACCTTCGAGCAACTTGAAAACGGCATTTTTGGGCAGACTTCCCCCTTGGTATGCCAAAATGGACGAATTGCCGCGGATGTTTTCCGCATATACTGTCATTAAGCCGTCAAACCCAACCATGCGCGAATGCAAGGCGCTCACCTCCTCGTGAAAGAAAATTCATCCGTTTCAATATACGCCTCGCACCTGTGCCCTGTCAAGCGGCGCAGGCGAAATTTTTTTAAAAGCCCTCCGCCCGATTGCCGGACGGAGGGAACGCCGTACTTATTCAATTTGAAGGAAGTGCCCGCGGCACTACATCGGCATTATGGTTCCGCAGGCTATGCGCTTGCCGGCGTTGCCCGCGGGCTGCGAGGTAAAGTCATCCACGCCCGCGTGGATGATAACCGACCTGCCGATTACCTCGCTTACGGCAAAGCGGTCGGTGATAAATGTGAGAAACGCGCTGCCGTCGTTTTCAAATAGCGGCGGCATATCGCCCGCGTGGTAGGGGTGCGGGCAGCCGCGCGGGTTAAAGTGCCCGCCTGCGCCGGAGTAACGATCGTTGCGATCGCCGGTGCAACTGCCTCCCTCATGTATATGAAACGCGAAAACGCCGTTCATGCAGGGCCCACCAATGTGCGGAAGTCCGCTCACCTCGGCCGCTACCACCACATCGCCACGCGTTTGATAAAAATAAACCATGCCACGCACGGAGGAATAGGGCGCGTTCCCTCTGATGGCCGCATATGCGGTGGGGCGGTCAAGAAGCACGCGCGCAACGCGGCGCGTAATATCCTGCACCTCAAACATGGGACTCCCCCCTTTTGTTTTATCCTGTGATTCGTACATAAAACGTAGAAACCTCCTTTGTCTATCATATGCAAAAACGAGACCAAACGCGCGCGGGGGTTTCCGGCAGGGGGTATTTGGTGTATCATATACGGAGTAAGCAAACTGTGAAAGGCCACAAACATATGCATTATAAAATTGCCGACATGCACTGCGATACCGTGGTGTGCTGTGTAGCGCGCACCAAGGGAGAAATTTCCCTGCGTAAAAACAACGTGCAGCTTGATTTGGAGCGTTTGAAGGAAGCTGGCTCGCTCGTGCAGTGCTTTGCGCTTTATATTCCGAGCGGCGAAGGCGGCTTGGAGCGCCGCGAGGGGCTTTCCCCTTACGATTATTTTCAGGTGGCCTATGGCTACTATGAGCGCGAAATAGAGAAAAACGCCGACCTTGTGCGCCGTGCGCGAAGCTATGCGGAGGTTCTCGAAAACGAGCGGCAAAATAGAGTTTCTTCCTTACTCACCATTGAGGACGCAATGTTGCTTGACGGAAAGCTTGAGCGTGTTGACGAAGTGTTTGAAAAGGGCGTACGGCTTATGTCGCTTACCTGGAACACGGAAAATACGCTCGGCTACCCCAATTATCAAAACGGGCCGGACACGGAGCATGGATTGAAGGAGTTCGGCTTTGCCGCAATGGAGCGCATGAACCAACTCGGTATCATTGTAGACGTTTCGCATCTTTCGGACGCGGGCTTTTACGACGTGGCGAGGCACTGCAAAAGGCCGTTTGTCGCCTCGCATTCCAACGCCAGAGCGGTTTACGGCGCGCACAGAAACCTTACCGACGATATGCTTCGCATGCTTGCCGATAAGGGCGGCATGACCGGGCTTAACTTTGCTTCGTATTTTTTAAGCGACGCCAAGGAAACAACCGCCGAGGCTTTGCTTTTGCACGCCAAGCACATTGTAAACGTTGCGGGTGAAGACGCCATCGGCTTCGGTTCCGATTTCGACGGCATTGACTGCACGCTCGAATTTGGTGGCTGCGAAGGCTATGATGCCATTTTGAGCCTGTTTGAAAAGCACTTTTCTGCGCGCCAAATGGAAAAGCTCACGTGCGGCAATTTCCTGCGCGTCTTGAAAGAATGCTGCTGAGCGCAAGAATTTAAAACCACATAAAACAGTTTGCCCCTCCGCAACGCTGGAGGGGCTTTTTTTAAGCACAAAAAGCGTACATGGCGGAAAATCCACTATGCGCTTTAAAAGCAGCAAAAAAGGACACGGCAGAGCCGTGTCCTGAAAAGGCAAACGCTTTTTATTTGATTTCGACGGTCGCGCCGGCTTCTTTGAGGGCGGCGGCGATCTTTTCGCAATCTTCCTTGGAAGCGGCTTCCTTGATGGGCTTGGGAGCGTTGTCAACGAGGTCTTTGGCTTCCTTAAGGCCCAGGCCAGTCAGCTCGCGCACGACCTTGATAACCTGCAGCTTGTTGGCGCCGATTTCCTTGAGGATCGCGTCAAACTCGGTCTTTTCTTCCGCAACTTCAGCAACGGCAGCGGGACCGGCGGCGGGAGCGGCAGCGGCGGCGGCGGATACGCCAAATTCCTCTTCGAGGGCTTTCACGAGCTCGGCGAGCTCGAGAACGGTCATGGCCTTAATATCGGCAATGAGTTGCTCTTTGTTCATGATTGATTTCCTCCTGTAAAAATATTGGTAATTCGTTGCCGGTTATTCGGCTGCTCCCTCGGAGCGTTTCTTGGCGATCTGGTCGAGCGCGACTGCAAGACCGGAGATGGGGGACATCATGCTGCCAAGCAGGCGGGCGATAAGCTGCTCGCGGGAGGGCAGGTCGGCCAGCGTATTGACTTCCGCTGCGTTGAAGACCTTACCGTTCACGATGCCGCCTTTGAGTTCGCACTTCTTGTACTTCTTGACTGCGTCCTTGAGGATTTTGGCGGGCGCTACCGCGTCGTTGTAACCGAACGCGTAAGCGGTGGGCCCTTTGAGATAGTCGTGTACACGCTCGTCGATGCTGTCTTTTTTGGCGGCACGTTCTACGAGAGAGTTCTTGAGTACGACGTACTCGATGCCGTTTTTGCGCATTTCGTTGCGCAGCTCGGTCACCTGCTCCACCGTAAGACCGCGGTAATCAAAAAGGATAACGGACTGTGCGCGCGCGATTTTTTCGCTGATCTCAGAGACCTGTTGCGCCTTGACTTCGATGATCTTTGCGTTTGCCATGGGTTCACCTCCTTCGTTTTTGCAAGCGCTCAAGCGGCGCCTGCGCGCCTTTGCCGCAACAACGGCAAAAGGCTTTTTCCCCGAAAAGGGGAGGTTTTACGTAAAAACAAATCCCCTGTCCAAAGACAGGGGACAAAGCGACACAGAATAAGCTTTAAAGCTGTATCGGTTTTGCCTCGGCTGGCCTTACGCTCCAAAAAGGAGCCGCCTGCTGTCTTTGGCCATATTCATTTCCACGCGAAAGCATACCACAAGGGCGGTATGCTTGTCAACAATTTTAGAACTTGGTGCCGTTGAACTTGATACCAGGGCCCATGGTGCTCGAAAGCACGACGCTCTTGAGGTAAACGCCCTTGGAGGAAGCGGGCTTCGCTTTCACGATGGCGTCCATGAGGGTGGTCAGGTTCTCCTGCAGCTTTTCCACACCAAAGGAAACCTTGCCGACGGGAACGTGCACGATGCTGGTCTTATCCACGCGGTATTCCACTTTACCGGCCTTGATGTCGGAAATCGCCTTGGCGACGTCCATGGTAACCGTGCCGCTCTTGGGGTTGGGCATGAGGCCTTTGGGACCAAGTACGCGGGCGATTTTACCCACGACGCCCATCATGTCGGGCGTAGCGACGCAAACGTCAAAACCAAACCAGTTCTCGGTCTGGATTTTTTTGATAAGGTCATCATCGCCGACGAAATCGGCACCGGCCTGTTCGGCTTCTTTGGCCTTGTCGCCCTTGGCGAACACGAGAACGCGAACCTTTTTGCCCGTGCCGTGCGGCAGAACCACCGCACCGCGCACCTGCTGGTCGGCATGGCGCGGGTCAACGCCCAAACGGATGGACGCCTCCACGGTTTCATCAAACTTAGCCTTGCCGGTGGCAACCACCATTTCGAGGCCCTCACGCACGTCGTAGAGCTTGGAACGGTCGATCAGCTTTACGCTGTCCTGATATTTCTTTCCGTGCTTCATATGCTATAAAAATCCTTCCTGTGGTATTAGCGGCTATTGCCTCCCACAAAGTCAAAGGCTCAATCGCCTTAGTCCGAAACCGTCACGCCCATGCTGCGGGCGGTGCCGGCGATCATGCTCATGGCCGCCTCAAGGCTTGCCGCGTTGAGATCGGGCATTTTGAGCTCGGCGATTTCCTTGATCTGCGCCTTGGTGATGTTGGCGACCTTCTGGGTGTTGGGCTTGCCGGAAGCATGCTCAAGACCGCAGGCCTTCTTAATCAGAACCGGCGCGGGAGGGGTCTTGGTGATGAAGGTAAAGGAACGATCCTGATAAACCGTGATAACCACGGGGATGATCAGGCCCATTTGCTTGCTGGTCTTTTCGTTGAACTCCTTACAGAAGCCCATGATGTTGACGCCGTGCTGACCGAGCGCCGGACCTACCGGGGGCGCGGGCGTCGCTTTACCGGCCGGGATCTGCAGCTTTACTAAGCCGGTGATCTTCTTTGCCATGATAAGTTTCCTCCTAAAAATGATGTGGTGCGAGCGGCTTATTTAGGACGCGTGCGCCCTTCCTGCCTCCCACTATGCAAACCCGAACAGGGCTACATACGATGCCTTTTCAAAAGGCTGTTATGCCGTTTTCGGCAAAGTTGCTATGAGCTCACGCAAAGCGTCCGCTCAAAGCGAGGACGGCCGGATTCCGGCTCAGAGCTTTTGTACCTCAATGTAGTCAAGCTCCACGGGCGTGTTCCTGCCGAACATGGAAACCATGAGCTTTACCTTTTGGCGCTCGGGGTCGAGCGCTTCTACGGTGCCGATGAAGTTTTCCAAGGGGCCGGCCACAACACGTACGCTTTCGCCCACTTCGATGTCGAGCTTAATTGCCATGTGCTCGACGCCCATCGCGGTCACTTCCTCATCGGTCAGGGGAATGGGTTTGGATCCTGGGCCTACAAAGCCCGTAACGCCACGCGTGTTGCGCACAACATACCAGGTTTTGTCGTTCATCATCATTTTGATCATGACATAACCCGGATACACCTTGCGCTGCACGGTTTTGCGCTTGGAATCCTTTACCTCAACCACTTCCTCGGTGGGGTATTTCACCTCGAGGATCTGATCGCGAAGGTTCAGCGTGTCGACCGTTTTTTCAAGGTCTTCCTTTACCTTGTTTTCGTAACCGGAATAGGTATGTACCACATACCACTTGGCTTCCTCCGACATAATCGCTCCTTTACGCGGGAAGGGTGGGGGTCGGCGTCAAAAGCGCGGTCGCTGTGGGGCTTACGGCGGCGCTCGCAGTGGGCGTAGCCGCAGCGTTGCTGCCGATGGAGGCAACCAAGCCAAGGCCGCTGCCAAACAGCAGATCAAGCACATAAATGATGGCCGCAAGCAGAAGGATGAAACCCATTACCGTAAGGGTATAGGAAACAAGCTCCTTCTTAGTGGGCCACGTCAGCTTTTTGAGCTCGCCGAGAACTTCCTTCAAAAACTTGCCGATGCGAGAAAAGAGCGGCTCTTTCTTGGAGCCGTGATCCTTTTTCTTTTCGGTCTTGGCGTTATCGGTCGTATTCTTTGCCATTCCCTTGCCTCCGCCTTACTTCGCTTCTTTGTGCATTGTCTGTTTGCGGCAGAAACGGCAATACTTGTTGAACTCAAGACGATCGGGATCGTTCTTTTTGTTCTTGAAGGTATTGTAGTTCCTTTGCTTGCACTCCGAGCATGCAAGTGTGATCTTGACGCGCATTTTGCTTCCCTCCTGCAATGTAAACGGCCGGCATTTCGGCCAGCCGCCGACAAATATTCGTTGAACGTACCTAAAGAAACCCCCCTTTTGGGGGATTACTGTAACAATCTATCACAACAGCAAGCCGCATGTCAACGAAAAAAGTGCCGAAAACGCGCATGGAACCAAGTTTTTTTTCGCCCTTGTGGTGCGTTTTTCCAAATGCGGCATATGTTGTGGTAAGCATATGGCTTGTCCGCTTTTTTAGCACAACACACCGCTCCGAGCACGGTTTTCATGTGTTATACTTAAGCATTTTCTTCCATAATAATTATCGCCAACACGCAAACGCATTTTACACGAACGAAAGGCAAATTGCAAGGATACGTCCGTCAAATGCTCAAAGCGGTTTATGCGCTATAAGCGCAAGCCATTTTGTAAACGGCGCTTTCGCGACGCGCTATCGCTTTTGTACTCTTACCCAGTAACCGTTTCCGTCCATTGCACGGAAAAACCGCGTAAAGCCCCGCCGGCGCATGGGCGGTACGGGTGCATATTC
>JAEZGQ010000216.1 GCA_023416895.1 Bacillota bacterium
TTACGACCTCATCGAAAATAAGAAGTGCACCGTACTTATCGCAAAGCGCCCTTACGCCTGCCGGAAACGAAAAGTCCACCGGGCGGGTGCCGCTTTCGGGCCCAATCGGTTCAAGAAACACCGCCGCAGTGCCTCCGTTTAAGCTGTTTCGGCGCAAGACGCGTTCAAGGTCGTTTAGATCGTTGGGGAAAAACTCCTGTGTATGACGGAATACGTACCCGGGTACACCATGCGACTGGAGTCCTTTTGTTCCTGGGATGCGAATGCCGTAAGCAAGCTGGTCGCTCCAGCCATGGTACGCGCCACCCATTTTTACGATGTTCTTCTTTTTTGTAGCAAGCCTTGCAACACGAATCGCGCCCATACAAGCCTCCGTGCCGGAGCCGAACATGCGAACCATTTCCACGGCAGGAACAAGCTCGGTGATCTTTTGCGCAATTTTATATTCGTACTCATGGAAGAGCCCCGTGGAAGGCCCACAGTTATCCAACAATTCCTTTACCTTTTCGCGCACATACGGGGGGTTGCTGCCAAGCACAGTGGGGCCACCTGCCTGCAAAAAGTCTAGATACTCGTTGCCGTCCACATCCCACAACCTGTTACCCTTCGCTTTTGTAAAAACCAAAGGAAACGGATGATTGAAGGCAAGGTTGTGCTGCACCCCACCCGGAATAACCGAAAGAGCCTGCTCTACCAAAGCGTGCGAGCGTTTGCAGCGCTCGCCGTAATATTCCGTCTCGTATTTTTCAAGCGCCTGCTTGCCTATGCTGCAAATCGGCTTCTTGATCAATTCATCAAGCTGCGCGGTTACTTTTTTTGCGTCAACATAACGGTAGTTCGGCTTCATTTTATTACCTCCATAAATTCAGGTACGGTTCAAAAGCTGGAAAAGCTTTTTGTTTGCGCGATAAAGGGACTTGAAAACATTAAAATTTTTATCGTAGGCCGCCTTAGCGGAAGGATTTGGATTGTATGTTTTTATGGCAAGAACAAAAGCGCGTACGCTTTCGAGCCTTTCAATAACGCCAAGTCCAACCCCCGCTACGGCCGCAGCGCCTACGGCACCAACGTTTTGAGGCTGTTCCACGGTTTCAATGCTGCGCCCCGTCATATCGGCAAGAATCTGACAGGTCACATCGGAAAGCGCGCCACCACCCACGAAACGGATCGGATTTGAGGTTTTTACGTGCTTTGCTTGACATTCGAGCATCCACCTAAGATGATAACACACACCTTCGAGTACCGCGCGTATCATTTCGGTTTTTCCGGTTTCAAGGCGGATGTTAAAAAACATGCCTGCGGCGCTCGAGTCTTCAAACGGGCAGCGGTTGCCATGCAGCCACGGCGTAAAAATCACACCGCCCGCACCGGGAGGAACGCGGCGGATCGTTTCGGTCAAATAGTCATAAAGGCTGGTATAAACGCTTTCTCTGCTTTCGGCAACGTTTTTCTTTTCAAGATAGATGCCGATCTCGTCGAGTGCCAGATGGTCTTTCACCCACTCCAGGCACTTCCCAGCCGTTTCCATTTCCGCAAAGTAGTTGTATTTTCCGTTTTGCGCGCCGATGATGGCTGCCATCATTGCGTCGATATCGACGCTTTGCCGATCGACAACCGTTGAAACCCAGCCTGAAGTACCCGAGTAAATGTGGGTATCCCCCGTATTGGTGCAGCCCGAGCCGATGCCAATAAGCGTGGCGTCACCACCGCCGCCAAACACGGGCGTGCCCTCGCAAAGCCCAAGCGCTTCAGCCGCCTCGGCGGTAAGCCCACCTACGTTATCGGTCGCTTTGACAATGCGTGGCAAATGCGCCATGTTGACCCCAAACATTTTACAAAGTGGCTTGCTCCAGCCCCGTTTCCCACCTCTGGAATCATACAGAAACGTAGAATAGGCGGAATCCTCCGTCATCACAAATTGCCCCGTACAGCGGCAAAGGAGGTATTCCTTTACATCAAGCCATTTGTACACGCGTTTAAAAAGCTCCGGCTCGTTGTTTTCCACCCATTTGTACTTCCAAACGGGGTCTTTTACGCTGGAGGATACCGCGCAGGTAAGGCGAAGGCTCGCTATTAACCGCAATACGTTTGCGCCGCCCACTTGCAGCCCGTGAGCCATGCCCCTTTTTAATTCATCACCCGCGCGCTGATCCATATAGCTCATGGGCCTTCGCACCGCATGCCCGTTTTTATCCACCAGCACGAGCCCTTGCATTTGGGTGCAAAACGAAATGCCATCGACCTGCCGAGGCGTCACATCGCACTTTTCAAACAGTGAGCGTGTGGTAGCGCACATAGCGTTCCACCATTCCTCCGCATCCTGTTCTACCCCGCCGTTTTCCCGCACATAAAGCCCATACCCCTGCTGTGCGCTTGCAAGAAGCTTTATTTTTTCGTCCAAGCGAAACAAACAGGTTTTTACCGCTGTTGTACCTACGTCGTATGCGATCGCGTAAGCCATACCGCCTTCCTCCTTTACCCCCTGTGCGCGATTTGCGAGCGCTCCACCGTAAAGGCGGATTCAAGGAATTTCAAAAGCTCCCCAACCACCCTTTCGTCATCTGAAAACACACCGTCGTCACAGTAAATCTGAAAGCGTTCCTTGTAATAGTCACAGGAATAAGAAAATTGCAGCATCATCAAAAGGTTGTCAAAGAAAAAGGCAAAAAACCTTGGGTCGGCATCTTTTCGAATCACACCTTCCGCCTGTGCTTGCATAAGGAACGCCCGGTAAGCGCCTGAGGAAATGCTTTCGATTTCGTTTGCAAAGGCACGGGCGTACTTTTTGCAGCTGCCCGCGGTGATCTCATGATATAAAACATGGTAACTGCCGTGCTCCTTTGCGCTTTTTTGAAGCGCACGGATCAACTTTTCGGCACGGACAAGAATTTTATCGTCGCAAGCGAGCACCTCAGCAATCACGCGGTCGAGTTCCGCCAGACACATCCTTAAGCACGCCTCAAAAAAATCGTCTTTGTTTGCGTAATACTTATACAGCACGCCTACGCTGACACCGGATTTTTTAGCAATCGCGTGCATGTTTGCTTTGTCGGGCCCGTTTTCGGCGAATTCCGCAATACCGGCTTCCAAAATGGTTTGGATTTCTTCGTCGGTAAGTTTTTTGAACATGGAGCACCTTCCTTCGGTCGGGCTTGTTGTAGGAGGGGAGGTTCACTAAGAAATGATTTTTAAGAGATTTTGTCGTGAATTCATATTCACGTCTTAGATACAGTATAACACCGCGTATCAAAAACACAATATGGTATTTAAATTTCGGAAATTTTAAGCAATAAAAAAGGAGCCGTTTATAGGCTCCTACTATAGATTGTGTGGGTCATTGGCAGGCAGCGTAAAAATGCGGCCAAAGCCTATTATTTTCCCGGGCCGACGGCGGCGAGCACATTTTGCACCAATGGTTCGATACACTTGACGATAGCGGGCCAATCCTGAACGATATCGGGAAAAACAGAATGCTCGGCTTTTACCAGGCAATTTTCATCGTGCAGGCCAAAAACCGCTCCGCTTTTGTATTCATCTCCTACCCCTATCACCTGAAACGACAGCGAACGTAGCGTATTCGCCACGGGCGTAACCAAATGATCGTGATAGTACTTAAGATTTTCTTCGGTTCCAACCATTCCGCCATGCCCTACGACCCCAACGGGCGTGCCGCGAAACGCGCAGCGGTATTCCGGGCGAACGAGCCAGTTCGCATAGACGATCTCATTGATTTTTTCAAAAAGGATCATCAACTTCGATGGAATCGGCGAATAATGCGGTACAACAAAAAAGATACCATCGGCCCGCTCTATTGCGGAAAGGACCCGGTTGAACGCCATGTCAAACGGGCATTCGCCGGTATTGCAACACGCGCCGCAAAGCGTACACGGAACAAGCGCATAATCCTGCAACGGCAAAATTTCGACCGTCGCTTCCGGCTTCTCGCGCAAGATAAGTTCCTTGATTTTGCCGCACACCATGACGGAAGCGCTATTATCGCCCTTCGCTACCGTATTGGAGGCAGAAATACATACGATCCTCATTGTCACCTGAAAAGAACAGATTTTACCAGCAGCAGACTAGCTACATCACCCATAGAAGCGTATAGAATCCGTTTACCGCACGTTTTTTGCGCCTTTGTGCGCCCGTTTCACTTCATACATCGCTTGATCGGCCTTATCGAGAAGCGCCTCAAGCTCCTCCCCATCCTCATTGTAAAGCGCATAACCGATGCTTACTTTCAAGGGTAGCACATGGCCCTGAAATTCGAATGGTTTTTCAAGTGCGGAATACACTCGCTTTTCCAGAGTGTGAAGGCCGCTGCGGTTCGTTACGGTTGCGGCAAGAATTCCATACTCATCGCCGCCAAGCCGTGCAACCAAATCCGCCTTTCGAACGGCGGAGGTGGCGCGCAGCGCCACTTCTTTGATTGCCGCATCGCCCGCATAATGCCCATAAGTATCGTTGATCTCCTTAAGGCCGTCCAAATCCATAGAAATAACGCCGAACCTACCGTTTTCCCGCGCGGCCTCCGTAAGCCTTTGGCGAAGCCTATCATAAAACAACGACCGGTTCGGAATGCCGGTAAGACTATCGTGCGTAGCCTTATGAAACAGCTCACTCTCTCCGTTTTTGATCGCGCTGGACATTGCAGCCGCAATCGCTCCCGAAATAAGCCGAAGCACCTCAACGGTATTCTCATCAAAGTGATTGACTTGTGAAGAAAATACTTTTAGTACTCCAACCACTTCATCGCGACAGATGAGAGGCATCACAATCATGGACTTTATGCCGATTTTGCGGCACGCGTTCTTGTTGACACGCGCGTCACTTTCAATGTCGTTGCTGATCAACGGCGTTCGCGCGTCAATGCAAAGCCCTGAAAGGCTGTTGCCGATATCCAGCCTTAGCCCGAGAAACTTCTCTGCGATGCCGGCTACTGAGCTATAAACAAGCTCGCTCTTTTCAATCAATTCTACGGAAGCACCGCTTGCGCTTGTAATGCGCTGTGCCCGCGCAGTTACAAGGTTCATGATAGCGCCAAGGTCGATCCCCTGCTGGACCACCTCGGTTTGCATGGCGATGATTTCCAACAGCTTATCGTTGCTTAAAATGCTTTGGTACAAAACGGTTTTCCGCCCCTACTCCATTTATTTCCGATCTTAGGAATACGCTTGGTTTCAAAATCGGTACATTCCATATATCGAACGCAACGGAAGTTTCTTAACGGCAAATCGAACGGTTTAAAATTTTTTCTTTGTCGGCTTTACATCTGTACATCATAGGCTGAAACTACTAGAGAGTACGTATTGCAAAAAGCTTATACTGCTTTGAAGACGGTCAATGCGTGTTGTTCATGTTAATTCTTCGTGCAATGCCGTTAATCTTCAATAGTGCAAGCGCATCTTCTTTTGCGGGAACAGCATCGGTATGCAAAGATAAAACAACATCATCGGGGCTTAAGACCGCATTCATTTTCTTAAACATCCATATGGCTAGCTTTTTTGCCGTTTCCTCATTTCCATCCCCTCCACCAACAAGCAATAAAACCGCAGTCTTTTTTCGCAGCTCCATTTCATTGTGCAGAAAACGTTTTGCCGCATAATATGCTTGAAAGCGGCTCGCAAGACTCATGAGTGGGCCGGTAAGGTTCGACATGTAAACAGGCGATGCAATTACAACGGTTTCAAAGTCGTCGTCATAGATTTTGGCCATGTCGTCCTTAATTGTACAACCTTTTTCCTTCCAGCACCTTCTGCAGTCGATACATGGTGAAATGTTGTCATAATACGCGGAAACTTCAACGATTTCTCCGTTCAGCTGGTCTTTTAACGCTGTCAAAAGTGCATACGTATCTCCGTTTTTTCTTGGTGAACCGTTAATAATCAGCGTCTTCATTCCACAGACTTACTTTAGCTTAAAATAGTCCATAGCCGACGTTTGCTCAAAGCCGCAGGACTTGTACAAATTGAGTGCCGCAGCATTTTCGGTCACTACTTGAAGCATGATTTCTTTTGCACCGGTCTCCCTCAGTTTTTCTATGGATTTAAGAAGAATGGCCCTTCCCAATCCCTTTCCGCGGTTTTCAGGCAACACGCCCAGCCCAAAAATCCCACCTAAACCGTTTGTTTGTTGCAAGTGAACTTTTCCAACAATTTGCTCATCTTTTTCAGCGAAATAGATGATTACGCCATGTTTTTCCTCTTCCTCGGGTAAAAGAGTAGGTTCAAACGGCGTGTCTTCGTTGTCTTTGTTTTCGTGGTCGCCAAAATAAATTGCATTTTGCCGGGCCAGTTCGTGGGCATCCGCATTCGTTGCCTTTTTAAAGGCGATACCCTGCAACGAGTCTGCTGAAAATTCCGCATCGCTGCGTAAGTACATTTCAAATTCCGAATGCTCGTAGCAAGCGCCGATCTTTTTTATAAAGTCCTGGCCGGCAGCAGCTTTTCTGTCGCACAAAACGAGGATGTTGACCGCGTTCCTCCGCTTGCACTCCGCAACCGCAAGTTCATGAAGCTTCGAAAAAACGCCCATCCTACGGTACTCCGGATGCACCATGCCGGTTATTTCAAAGGGTGCTTGGGAGCCGCCGAAACTGCATATCCCCATGTAACCAATCAGCCGCGCTCCATCGAAGCACATAAATTCATTGATGTTTTGAAGCGGCGCTGCATCCGTGCTGATGAAAGCATCGGCAAGCTTATAGTCAAGTTCCAGCTTTAATGCAATTTGATCATGGCTGTAGCATTGCGTTTGAAGCGCGCGAATCAATTCACAGTCCTCTTGATCAAGTTTGCTTTTCAGCTTGATCCATGGCTCTATAAGTGTTTTTTCCATGTAAAATCCTCCTTTCGAATTTATATCCTGTAAATGTCGCGTGTTTTAACACACTTCAAGAAAGCACCTACACGCGCAAAAGCCCGCGGAAGCCGCGTGCGCCGTAAAAAGCCTGCGTGGTATTGTAATAAACGAACACACGCCCATAATGACGGTTGGCAAACAATGCGCCGCCAAGCCGGTGGATATCCTCAGGCGTTCTGATCCAGCTGGAGGTTTTTAAATCAAATTCGCCGAGCTGCTGTAATGCGTGGTACTGCGCCTCGTCCATCAGTTCAACACCCATGGCCTCAGTCATTTCCTGAGCGTTGCCGGTTGGTTCGATGCCCTGCTTTTTACGCTTTTGTTCACCGGCACGGTCGTAACAGGTGTTACGGCGCTCCAATGGCGTTTCGGGGGAGCAATCGGCAAATATAATTTCCCCCGTAACATCGTCATGCCCGATCACGTCGGGTTCGCCGCCGGTTTTTTCCATTTCCAAAAGAGAACGAAACTTATCAGGTCTCTGCTCAAGCCTCGCGCAAACATAGGCCCATTCAACGCCTTTATGGCGCTCAGGATGCGTATGAAAACGAGCTTCCAACATGTTTAATAGTTCATCATTTTTCACAGTCTGCCTCCTTGCTAAAACGTAGTTTATCTTTATTTGAAACACATTTGCCGGCAGCGACTTTGCGTTTCGATTCATTTCATGAGCGACCGAATGTGAGGAGCCTCTCAATCGCGCAGTATTTCCATAACTTTGCCATGACTCCTCCATAGTTGCCGCCGGTTTGCCGATATCAACCAGCAGGTTCCAAATGTTTTGTTTTTTATATCGTATCATTAAAAATAAACAATTTCCATTCCGCACCATTAATTGGAGGACGTAAATTTTAAACCGATGATGCCAACGAGAAGAAGCACCGCAAAAAATACACGCGGCCCTGAAAGCGGCTCTCGAAAAAACAGGATCCCTACAATCACCGCTCCCAGAGCGCCTATTCCCGTCCATATCGCATAGGCTGTTCCCAAGGGCAACACTTTTGTGGCTTGAGACAAAAGAAAAAAGCTGGCGATCATGCCCACAATCGTAACTGCGGAATACCCAAACTTGCTAAATCCGTTTGAGAGCTTCATGAATGTCGCCCAGAAAATTTCGAGCAATCCCGCAGCGATCAAATAAACCCATGACATAAAAAACCTCCTAAAAATAAAAAAAGCACCTATTGATCGCATCTTCATAGGCCTAACGATGCAACCAATAAATGCCTGATGCTTACCCGGCGGCAAGCACCTGTTTAAGTAAGTATACGATAAGCAAAATTTAAAATCAATATGGCTTATCCACCCTATTCCGAGAACTGGCCGATGATATCCTCCTGAAGCTTCCATACATCGTCCCCGTAATTGCTGACCAAAACGACCATGAGCTGTTTCTGCATGTCAAACGAGGTAAGAAAGCTTACGCCGGGATCACAGCCTTGAAAATATGGATGATAGTTCTCCCCCGTTTTTTGCAGCCATATTCCATACCCGTAGCACTCTTCCTCGCCGCTATGATTGGAAAGCATGTCCTTCGTCATAGCCTCGGACACGAGCCGATAGGACGTTAGATGCTCCCAAAACGACCTTATATCAAATACTGTCGCAAAGGCACCGCCTGCGCCCGTTCCCTTTGCATCCACGCTGAAAATATTGGTTCGATAACCACCGCGTTTTTCATCGTAAATATAGTTTGCTGCACATTTGGCAGGCAACATATCCAATTCATAATATCCGGTATCGTTCATTTGACAAGGTATGAAAACATTGTCTCTTAAATACTGGTCAAATTCCATTCCTGTTATCTTTTCGATCATCAGCGCCAGTACGACAAAGCCCGTATTGTTGTATTGGAATTTACTACCGGGGGGATACATCATCGGTTTATCGATAAAAAGAGGAAGCAGATCTTTGTTGGAGCGTATTTTATAGTTTGGGAAGTCGCGCCATAGCTCCTCATATTCGTCCATCACGGATTCATCAAAATAATCCGGTATACCCGAGGTATGTGTGAGCAGCTGTTCAACCGTAATATCGCGGTCAATCTGCATAAAGTCAAACTCTAGAATTTCGCCGATTTTGCTGTCAAAACGCAGCAACCCCTTTTCGATCAACTGCAAAATTCCAACGGCAACAAAAGCCTTGCCGGCTGAAGCCGTTGCAAACTTTGTTCTAAGATCATTGTGCACTTCGTTTGGAAGGTCGGCATAACCGTACGCTTTTTCAAAGATTACTTGTCCTTCTCGCGCAACAAGAACGCAGCCTCGAAACCCCTTAT
>JAEZGQ010000020.1 GCA_023416895.1 Bacillota bacterium
TCCCCGCCCGCAAAGAAAAGCGGCGTCACCACAAACGAATCCGTTGTAAAGGCGATCTTGCCCGCATTTATGTTCAGAACCGCCGCGTCTTCAAGCGCGTCCAGCGTGGAATTTTTAAAGTGGCGCAAAAATACGGAACCGATCAGCTCTGTCATGAGCTTGCCGCCGCCGCCATGCGCGGTTGTGATTTTCATTTGCTTACCTCCCGAAAAACCGTTGCAAAGGGGAAACTGTTCGTATGGCTAAAATTGATACACATGTGTTCTGCCATGATGCCATGTATACCGTAGCCTTTTATAGAATCCGTAAAATCCGGCGGCATGTACGGCGGATTTTACACCTTGCTGCAAGCGCCGACCGCGCCGCAGGCGCAGGGGCTTGCTGTAAAGCGTTTTTTTTTCGAGGATATGACCGTAGGGCATATCCTCGACAGGGGGCTTTAGCCCTCTGAAGCCCATATTCCGCACGCACCTTCGGCCGATACCATGCACGGGCCGATTGGCGTAGCAGGCGTGCAGCTTTTTTTAAAGTGCGGGCAGTCGCGAGGGGTCACCTTGCCCGCAATCACACCGCCGCAAAGGCAGCCTTTTTTCTCAGCGCCCTCGGGAAGGCCGAAAGATCCCGCGTCAAACCGCGAAAAACGCGGGGCAATGTAATAGCCGGAGTCAGGTATGGTGCCAAGGCCCCGCCAAACCGAGGCGTTTATGGCGAAGCATTCATCGATGAGCGAAAGCGCCTGCGGGTTGCCATCGGCGCTCACAACGCTTGGGTACAGGTTTCGCGCCTCGAAGGTACCGTGCTTGATCTGCTGCAAAAGGTCATAAATGCCCGCGAGTACCTGCTCATAGTGGAAGCCCGCTACCGTAAGCGGCACGCGCCGCGACGCACAGAAGGGCTTGTAAACATCGCTTCCCAAAATGGCGCTCACGTGCCCCGGGCCAAGGAAGCCCTGCACGTCCGTTTCGCCCGCGGTAAGCCAATAAAGCGCAGGCATGAGTGCCCTTACGGCGGTCAAGAGCCGCACGTTTTCAAGCTTCGCTTCCTCCATGCGTTTGAGCATAAGCGCGTAAATGGGGAGCGTCGTTTCAAAACCGACGGCGGCAAAAACAAACAGTGTTTCAGGCTCTTGCTGCGCCAAGGTGAGCACTTCAAGTGGGGAGTAGACGACCGTCACACGCGCGCCCTGCGCCTTTGCCTGCATCAACGAAAGCTCACTGCCGGGCACCCGAATGAGGTCGCCGAACGCGCAAAGGCATACGCCCTTTTGAAGGCTCAACTCCACCGCGCGGTCGATGTAGCCCGCCGGGGTCACGCATACGGGGCAGCCCGGGCCGGAAATGAGCTTTACCTGCGGCGGCATAACCGAATGGATGCCGTATTGCACAATGCTCCTCGTGTGCGTGCCGCACACCTCCATGAGGCGCGCGCTCGGCCCATCGTACGCGCGTATGCGTGCGGCGAGAAGTTCCGCTTTATCCATTGTATTCTTCCATCTGGCCAAACAGCTCGTCGAGCTCCTCGACCTCGCTTTTTTGTATGCGCGAAATGGCGCAGCCCGCATGCAAAAGCACGTAGTCGCCCACGTTCGCGTCCACAAGGGAAAGCTCCGCGCTCAAAAGGTTGCCGCGAACGTTCACCTTACCCTTGGTTCCTTCTTTTTCAACAACCATGCCCGCAACTGCAATACACATGATTATTCCTCCTTTGATTTGAGAGATGCAAGCGCCGCGTACGCCTGGCCGAGCGGAATGCAGCCGTCACCCGCCGGGTACGCTTCATTGAGGTAAACAGAAAAACCTTCCCGCTCCAGCCACGGTACAAGAAGCTCCGTGAGAAGCCTGTTTTGAAACACGCCGCCCGAAAGTGCTATGGTGCGAACGCCCGTATTGTTGCGAATCGCCAAAAACATAGCGAGCGTAAGCGCGCACACCGTAAGGTGAAAGCGGTACGAAAGCTCCTCCTTTGGCGTGCCTTTCGCTTTCTCATCGCACAGTGCCCGAAGCGCGGGGGAAAGGTCGGCGACAAGACCTGTTTCGTTTTCCTCAAGCGTATAGGGTAGTGGCGTAGCTTCATGGCCTGTTTCCGATACATATTGCGCCGCCGTGTTTTCAAGCTCGATGGCGCTCTGACCGTCGTAGTCCGATTCGTGGCAGACGCCCAAAATGGAGCTTACCGCGTCGAACGCGCGCCCCATGCTGGAGGAGGGGATGGTGTTTACCTTCGCGTCAAGCGCCGCCTTTATAAGCGTTGCGTGCGCGCCGTAGGGGTGGGAAAGAGCCTCTTCCTCAAGCCCCGCGTCGAATAGGTAGCAAAGCGCGCTCTTCCAAGCCTGCCGCACGGAGTCATCGGAAGAAAAAAGCGTTACGGGCTTTAAATGCCCAATGCGCTCAAAATGCCCATCTTTTACAAAAATGAACTCGCCGCCCCAAATCGTTCCGTCGGTGCCGTAGCCCGTACCGTCGAACGCCGCACCAAGTACGCTGCCTTTAAGCGCGTGCTCCGCCATCACCGAGGCGATGTGCGCAAAATGGTGTTGTACAAAAACAAGCGGCAGGCCGCGCTTTTTCGCGTAGCGCGTGGCCTCGTAAAGCGGGTGAAGGTCGCAGGCGACAAGTGCGGGCGCAATTTGAAGCGTTCGCTCCATGTCGGAAACCGCGCTTTCGTAAGCGGAAACCGCCTCTACGGTATCGAGTGCGCCCGCCTCCGCACTCACATATGCAAAGCTGTTTTGCGCCAAGCAAAACGCGCTTTTTTCCTGTGCACCCACGCACAAAACCGGCGGGAAACCATCTTCAAAGCCATGAAGCGCCGTGGGGAAGGGCACGTACCCTCGCGCGCGGCGTATAAGCCGCGGCTTTTCAAGTACCACCGCCGCCACGGAATCGTCAAGCCGCCGCACGATTTCTCGGTCGTTCCACAAAATTCCGAAAAGCTTATCGTTTTCCTTAAAAAACGCGAGCATTTCCGCATCATCTTTTATAATAGGTAACCCGCTTGGGTTGGCGCTGGTGAGAACCAAAGCACCCGTTTCCCTCAAAAGCAGGTGGTGAAGCGGGGTATAGGGCAAAAACGCGCCCATGAAGCGGCTGCTGCCGTACACCGCTTTGGAAATAGGCGAGGGCTTTCTTTTTACAAGCACGATTGGGCGCTGCGGCGTTTGCAAAAGCTCCGCTTCTCGCTCGGTTATGGCGCAGTGTTCACTTGCATGTTCGAGGGAGGGAAACATCACCGCAAAGGGTTTTTGCTCGCGTCCCTTGAGCGCACGAAGCGCCAAAACGCCTTCCTCGCGGTAGGGGCTGCACGCAAGGTGGTAGCCGCCGATGCCCTTTACGGCTAAGATAGCGCCTTGCTTGAGCGTGGCCGCGGCGGCGCTTAGGGCATCGCTTCCTTTTATAGTATCACCGCTCCGGTCGGTATAAAAAAGCGTGGGGCCGCAGCTGTTGCAGCACACCGTTTGCGCGTGAAACCTGCGGTCGAGCGGCTCCTTGTATTGCGTTTCACAAAGCGTACACATGGGGAACACATCCATCGAGGTGCGAGAGCGGTCATAGGGGATTTTTTTTATGACGCTGTAGCGCGGCCCGCAGTTGGTGCAGCTGATGAATGCGTTTTTATAACGCGGGTTGCCTTTTGTAAAAAGCTCGCTGAGGCAGTCGTCGCAAACGGCGATGTCGGGCGAGGGCATTACCGCGCCAGCGTCGCCTTCGTCGCTCGGCAAAATCACAAATGCGTTGTTTATAGGCGATTCGCAAGGGGAAAGCTTCACGTCCACGCTCGCGAGAAAACTGCCCGCCGGGCGGCGCGAAACAAGCTCGCTTTGAAATGCTTCAAGAGCGGCCTTAGTGCCTATAAGCTCAATGAGCACATGCCCGCTTTGGTTTTTTACAAAACCCGAAAGCCCGTGCTGTCGCGCGAGCCGTGCCACAAACGGGCGGAAGCCTACGCCCTGCACGATGCCCGAAATGTGCAAAATAGCCTGATAAATATCGTTGGTATGCAGCATGGTGCGGAGATGGTTGCTCCTTGTTCTTTCACGGTACACGGTTAAGGTGCGGGGTTTTCTTCTGTTTCAAGCTCGATGCTTTCCACAAAGCAATCGCTTCCCTTGCCCGTATGTGATCCTTCTGCCCCACACACGGGGCAGGAAAACGAAAAACGCGCGCGTTCAAATTCTTTTTGACAAGCCTCGCAAAAAAGCGTGGTGCACACGGTCGTCGCATTCAGTATTGCACCCTCGGCTACGGTGCCTTTTGCAAGAAGGTCGTAATAGGTTTGCACGCAATCGGGCATGATGCCCGAATCCTCACCCACGGCGAGGTTCACCTTCAAAACGCGAAGGGCGTGTTCCTGCTTCGCTGCGTCGCATACGATGCGGACGATCTGTTGGGTGAGTGATAGTTCGTGCAAAATGAAGCCTCCGGCAGTTGCGGTTTCAATACCCCTCAAACGTGCGCTTTTTCTCCATTATAAGCGCCTGTCTCGGCGCGTGCAAGAGCGGTAGGTATACGATAAGATTGTGAATAAAAATACAAACTTTTTTCCACAATATAGGAATATATCTCATGTGCAACCATTGACGCTTTGGAATGTGCGCTATATAATTTCAGGTATAGTCCTGCCGGTATACGTGTATTTTACCTGTTTCGGTACGATGTATCGAAACAGGGGGTCTGAAAAAATAAAAATACAGAATTGTTTATTATTTAACAAGTTCCGGCGCTGCGTGAAGGCCGGGCGGGTTGCTGTCCGCCTGGTGCTTTTTCGCGGAAGGCCCAATATCAATTTGGGAGCTAAGGTATCATGAATAACGTTACCCTCTTGTCGCTCATCGTATTCGCTCCGCTTGCCGGCTCGTTTCTTTTGCCGCTTGCGGGCAAAGTGAGCAAGGTGCTTCGTAACGCTCTGGCGTTTTTGCTGGTGCTTACGCCGCTTGTTTTGAGCGCGCTGTGTATTCCCGCCGCGCTTAACGCTACGCCGTATTCGTTTAACATGCAGCTGCCGCTCGGGCTCAACTTTGGGTTCCATGCGGATGGGCTGGCGCTTTTCATGGCGGTCACGGCGTCGTTCCTCGGGCTTATAATCGTGCTATATTCCTACGGCTATATGGCGCACGCCGAGCATCAGGATGAGTTCTACCTGATGGTGGTGCTGTTCATCGGGGCGATGATGGGCATAACGCTCACCACAAGCCTCGTGTTTTTGTACCTTTTTTGGGAGATCTCGGCGCTTTGCTGCTGGAGGCTCATCGGCTTCTTCCGCGAGCGCGAGTATGTAAGGCGCGCCAATAAGGCGTTCCTCATCACGGGCGCGGGCGCGCTTGTGATGCTTGCGGGCTTCCTTGTGATTTATGCCCAGTACGGCACGACAGACCTTCTTGCCCTTCGCGGCAAGGAAGTTTCAAACGTGGCGGTCACTCTGATTCTGTTCGGTATCTTCTCCAAGTCGGCAACGCTGCCGCTGCATTCGTGGATCGCGGACGCGGGCATTGCCCCAACGCCCGTTACGGCGCTTCTTCACGCGGCGGTGCTTGTGAAGATCGGCGTTTATGCGTTTGCGAGGCTGTTCCTTGTAACCTTTGAAATGGAAGCCTTCTGGCACACGGCGGTTCCTGTGATTGCAGCCGTGAGCGCGCTTCTCTCGGCGGGCGCGGCCATTGCGGAAAATGACATCAAACGCGTGATCGCTTACTCCACGGTAAGCCAGCTCGCGTTCATCCTCTTGGGGCTTTCTGTTGGGAGCGAGCTTGCGGTTGCGGGCGGCATTCTCTACATTCTCATGCACGGCATAGCAAAGGGCGGGCTGTTCCTTTGCGCCGGCATCGTGGAGCATACCTGCCACACCAAAGACATTACAAAGCTTGGCGGGCTTTCAAAGACCATGCCCGTTACCGCTGCTTCCTTTTTCCTTTGCGCGCTGAGCGTCATGGGCGTTCCGCCCTTCGGCGGCTTTTTCAGCAAGGATATGGTCATCAACGGTGCGCTTCAAGCGGATCAGCCGTGGATCGCTGCCGTGTTTGTGATCGGCGCGGTGATGACGCTCATCTATTTGCTTCGCGTGTTTGTAAAGGTGTTCCTCGGCGAGCCCAAGGCTGAAGTCCACACGCACCCCGAGGGATCGCCCGTTATGGTGTTTACCGTGGGCCTCATGGCGGCGCTGTCGCTTGTGAGCGGGCTTTTGGTGAACTTTCCGGCTTCCATGGTCGGCACCATCGTGAAGCAGCTGACGGAGGTACTGCAATGAACGAAACCGCACTTTTCAACACCCTTTTGTTTGCGGCCATCTTTTTGCCCGCGCTGTTCGGGGGCTTGCTGCTTCTCGTTCCTAAAAAGGCGCACGGGCTTCACGTTGGGTTTCTCCTTTTGGGGTTTGCCGCAAACCTTGCGCTCTGCTTCTCTCTTTACGGCACGGCAGGCGCTTTCGAGCAGGAGTGGCTCGGTTTTGAAATCAATTTCTCCTTCCGGCTTTATCAGTTCAATGGCATCCTTCTGCTTGCGGCAGGCGCTATAAGCTTTTTGACCGCGCTTTTCACCGCCTCGTTCGCTTGGAAGCGGGAGTACGCCAAGCAGCTTTTCTCGTACATGCTTTTTACCGTAACGCTCGTAAACGGCGCGCTCCTTGCCAACAACCTGTTTGTGATGCTCCTTTTCTGGCAGGGCATACTCGCAACACTATTTGGCATGATCCGCCTCGGCTCGAAGGATTCTTACAAAACCTCCGTCAAGGCTGTGATCCTCGCGGGCACAGGCGACCTTTGCTTGATGTTTGGCATCGGCCTTACGGAGCACGCCGCGCATACGCTGGCGATGGACGCGATCGCCAACCTTCCTCTTAGCGGCATGGCGGGCGCGGGTTTCGTGTTTTTCATCATCGGCATCCTCGCAAAGCTTGGCGCAATGCCTTTTCATACCTGGCAGACCGACGCCGCAAACGACGCACCGGCTCCGTTCCTCGCGTTTTTGCCGGGTGCGCTCGAAAAGCTTTTGGGAGTATATCTTCTCGTAAGGGTCTGCACCGGATTTTTCGACCTTTCGTCCGCAAATGGCATGCAAACCCTCGTGATGGTTCTCGGCGCATGCTCGCTTCTTTTTGCGGCCATGAGCGCCATCGTACAGAAGGACTTTAAGCGCCTTCTTACCTACGTTGCCATTTCCCAATCGGGCTTGATGCTGCTTTCTATCGGCACCGCAAGCGCCATGGGCACAGTGGGTGGCGTGTATACCCTGCTCAACTTCGCCGTATGTCAGGGTCTTTTGTTCCTTGCGGCGGCGGCAGTTGAAAAGCAAGCAGGTACCACGGAACTTTCCGCGCTCGGCGGGCTAATAAAAAAGATGCCCTTCACCGCCGTGGGCTTTTTGCTCGCCGCGGCGAGCGTTGTAGGTTTCCCGTTTACGGGCGGCTTCTTCGCCGGTTCTCTCGCTTACGACGCGATTCGCCAAAGCGGCAGCATCTACTACATCGTTGCGCTGCTTTCCCAGTTCTTCGTGGCGGCCGCACTTTTGAAGGCGCTTTTCGCCGTGTTCTTCGGCAAAGGCGAAAAAACAAGCTCTGTGAAGGAAGCGCCCTCGATCATGCTCGTTCCCGTGGCCGCGCTTGCGCTTTTGAGCCTCGCGCTTGCTGTATTCCATAAGAGTATCGTAACCGGGCTTGTCGCGCCCACGCTTGTGGATTACGCCGGGGCGGATACGCTTTCCACGCATACAAACCTGCTTCTCTCGGTGCTCTCCGTTGTGGTGCTCGCGCTTGCGGCGCTCAGCCATACATACGGCGCGAAGAAGTTCGGCGCTGCGCAATCCGCCGAGCACTTTAGAAAAGCGCCCGTACTTCGCACCGTTTACAACATGGCCGAAAAGAAGTATTTCGACCCGTATTATACGGGTGGGTTTGTGATTAAGGCGTATGCCAAGGCGTCGCTTTTTGTAAACGACGCGATCAGCCGTTTCTACGACGTGGTGGTGCCGCGTCTTACAAGCGCGCTTTCGGGCGTGGTCAAAAAAGCGCACAACGGGAACCAGGCGCGCTATGTCGGATGGGTTTTGTTCGGCATGGTACTGCTGACGGTTCTGTTTGTGTTGTTTCTGTAATTAGGAAGTAGGAGGAAGAAACGTGTCGCTTTTGTTTGTTGCGATTCCTCTTTTTGCGGTCGTAGCGCTCAACTTGCTCTATAAATTATTGAAGGCCAAGGATGCGCTTTTTGTGGCCATGCTTGTGGCGCTCGCGCAGCTCGGCCTTGCGGTATACGACCTTGTGTTGTGTGTAAATACGGGTACAAGCATTTTCTCCGCGTACATTACGGGCTTTCGGGTCGATTGGATCGCCGCCTCGGTGCTTGCGATCATCGGTCTGATCCTTTTTGTAACGGCGCTTCTCACCAAGGAAGTTGTGAAGCAAAGCGTGTTCCAATTCGCAAACGTGTTGCTTCTTTTGATGGTCGGCATGAACGGCATCGTCATGTCGCAGGATCTTTTCACGCTGTATGTGTTCATCGAGGTGACCTCCGCCGCGTCGTTCATCCTGATCGCCATCAACAAAAAGCGCGAGGAGCTTGAGGGTGCATTCAAATACTACCTCATGAGCGCGCTCGCTACGGTAATGATGCTTCTCTCCATCGCGCTTTTGTACATCATGGCGGGCGGGGCGAGCTTTGAAACCGTTGGCGCGTACATCAAGTCCCTAAACGGCGCGTATCCGCCGGCCATGATCGCCGCGATCCTTCTTTTTGTGGGCGCAGGCAGCATCAAATCGGGCGTGGTGCCGTTTCACACTTGGGTTCCTGATGCGCACTCGAGCGCACCCTCGCCGGTTTCGGTCGTGCTTGCGGGCGTTGTCATTAAGGTTTCCGGCGTGTACTCTTTGATGCGCGTTTACCGCGACGTGTTTCAAAACGACGCTGCCATGGGCAAGGTGCTGATGATTCTCGGCATCGTTTCCATACTCGTCGGCGCGCTTGGCGCGCTTGGCCAAACCGACATCAAGCGCATGCTCGCGTTTTCGAGCGTGAGCCAAATCGGCTACATCGTGCTCGGCGTGGCGACGGGTTCCGCAATCGGTCTCATCGGCGCAATGCTGCACTTTTTCAACCACGCGACCTTCAAGTCGCTTCTGTTCGTGGACGCGGCTGCTATTATCAAGCAAACCGGCACGCGCGATATGGACAAACTCGGGGGTTTGGGCGAGCGCATGCCCGTTACGAGCACAAGCTCCGTGATCGCGCTTTTGTCCATGGCGGGCATTCCGCCGCTCTCGGGCTTTTGGAGCAAGCTTCTTGTGATTATCGCCGTATGGCAGGTTTCAAAGGGGCTTGCCATTGCGGCGCTTTGCTTAAGCGTTTTAACGCTTGCGTATTTTTTGCTTCTTCAAAAGAAGGTGTTCTTTGGCAAGATCAACCCCACGCTCAAGGATGTGAAGGAGGCTTCTCCCGCCATCGTAAGCATCGAGGTGCTTTTGAGCGCGCTCAACATCGCGGTGGGCGTGGCGTTCCCGTTCCTTTTGATCGCGCTTCAAAACAGCGGGCTTGTGTAACGACGGTTTTATAGAAAACGAGGTGCATGTACTTGAATTCAACCGTTCTCATCGTTCTGCTCGGCGGCCTCGTGGTTTCCGCCGTCATCTGTGCGCTGGTGCGAAGCCTTGTAAAGGCTGCCATCGCGCTTGCGCTAACAAGCGCCCTACTTTCTGCAGCGATGTTCCTCATGGGAGCGCCGCTTGCAGCGGTGTTCGAGCTTTCCGTGTGTGCGGGCCTCATTACGGTGGTGTTTATCAGCAGCATCAGCATGACGCGCATCCACTCCAAAGAGGCGCTTACCGAAAAGAAAAAGGAAAGGCGCAAGCGCTTTTTGCCGCTCCTCGCGGCGGTCGTGGTGCTCGGCGCTGTTACCCTTGCGCTTTTGTGGCCGAACATCACAAACCTAATCCCCGTAACAAGCGTTTCGCCCTCGGGCACGGCGCAGCAGGTGCTTTGGGATAAGCGGCAGACCGACCTTGTGGGTCAAGTGGCGATCATCCTCACCGGCGTGTTCGGCGTGCTGGTGTTCTTTAAGGAGGAAGAGGCAAAATGAGCATTTTCTTTGCGATCCTCATCGTCACGGTAGTGCTTGTGCTGGGCATTGGCGCGTACAGCCTTATCGTAACGCGAAACCTCATGCGCATTTTGCTTTCCGTTGAAATCCTCATGAAGGGGGCGACGCTCCTTTTGATCGGTGCGGGTTACATTACAGGCGATATGGCGACGGCGCAGGCGTTTGTGATCACCGTGATCGTGATTGAGGTGGTGCTTCTTGTTGTGGCGACGGGCATCGTGCTTGGCGTGTACAAGGCAAACGGCACCCTCAACACCCGCGAGCTCAACAACCTCAAGGGTTAAAAGGGAGGTATTTTATGTACGACATCATCATTTCTCCGCCCGTGGCGTTTGTGATACTATTGGCCCTCTGTGCGGGCATACTCGCCGTGAGCAAGCTCTTGGCCGCGCGTGGCAAGGACGCAAAAAACAAGCTCAATGCCTACGCCTGCGGCGAAGATATGCAGGAAAACCAGGCGCAGCCGGATTATGCGCAGTTTTTCAAGTTCGCTTTTTTCTTCACCATCATGCACGTTGTGGCGCTGATGGTAGCTACCGAGCCCAACGGCATTTCGCCGATTTCGGGCGTGTACCTTGGCGTAACGGCGCTTGCGCTGTTCATGCTGTTTCGGAGGTAAAAAATGGTCGTCGATCGCATTATCAACTGGGCAAGGCTCAAATCCCCCTGGATCATCCACTTCAACTCGGGTGCCTGCAACGCGTGCGACATTGAGGTGCTCGCCTCGCTTACCCCGCGCTATGATGTGGAGCGCTTTGGTTTGCAGCAAAAGGGTACGCCGCGCCATGCGGACGTGCTTGTTTGCTCCGGCCCCGTCACCATGCAGCAAAGAGAAAGGCTCATTACCATCTACGAGCAGATGCCCGAACCCAAGTTTGTCATCGCGGTCGGCACCTGCGCGTGTTCCTCCGGCGTGTACTCCGGCTGTTATTGCGTGGAGGGCGGCATTGACACCGCCATTCCCGTGGACGCGTACATCCCGGGTTGCCCCGCGAGGCCCGAGGCTATCATCGACGGCGTCGTGAAGCTTCTTGAAAAACTGAAAGATTAAAGGAGGCGGCACATTATGGAAAACGAACGCTTCTATTTGGAAAAGCTTGCCGAGCGGTTTTCCACGGTGAACGTGGAGACAGCCGTTGTAAAGCCCCAAAAGCTGTATGTGGAAATTGCTCTTGAAAACCTACTTGACGCGCTTAGGTTTTTGTACGACGAGCATGAGTTCAGGCACCTTTCCACCATCACGGGCCTTGACAACGGCGAGCAGTACGAGTTTTTGTACCACATCGCACATGAAAACGGCTACCTTCTTACGCTGAAGGTGAAAACCGTGCGCGATGGTGCGGTAATCCCCTCGGTTCTTCCAATTTATGAGGGCGCCGTGTTTTACGAGCGCGAGCTCAACGGCCTTCTCGGGGTAACGGTGGAGGGCCTGCCCGAGGGCAGGCAGTACCCGCTTCCCGACAACTGGCCGGCGGGCGAATATCCTCTGCGCAAGGACTGGAAGCCCAAAGCGCAGCGTGAAGTAGCCGAAGGAGGGCAGGCAAATGGGTAAAATCATCGTACCGCTCGGGCCGCAGCACCCGGCGCTTGAAGAGCCGGAAAGCTTCCTTCTAACCCTTGAGGGCGAAAGGGTGGCCGCCGCCAACATTGGCATCGGCTACAACCACAGGGGCATGGAGAAGGCGACCGAAAGCAAAACATACATTCAGAACATTCACTTTTTGGAGCGCATCTGCGGCATTTGCTCGCACTCGCACTCGTCTTGTTATGTGCAGGCCGTGGAGGAGATTGCGGGCGTGGAAGTGCCGCGCCGCGGGCTTTACCTGCGCGCGCTCATCGCGGAGCTTGAACGCGTTCACAGCCACCTTCTGTGGCTGGGTGTAGCGGGGCATGAAATCGGCTTCATGTCGCTTTTCATGTACGCGTGGAAGGATCGCGAAATTGTTCTCGACGTGCTTGAGCTTCTCACCGGCAACCGCATCAACTACGGTATGAACACCGTCGGCGGCGTGCGGCGCGACATCACGCCCGAGCAGGCCGAAGAGGTTTTGAAGGCTGTGGATGCGCTTGAGGAGCGTACCAAGTACTATGCGGACGCGGTTCTCAACGAGGAAACGGTTGTAAATCGTCTGCTTGGCGTCGGCAAGCTTTCCGCGGAAGATGCGCTTCGCCTTGGTGCCGCAGGCCCCGTGCTTCGCGCCGCGGGCGTAAAGCGCGACATTCGAAAGGACGCGCCCTACGGCATTTACCCCGAGCTTGAATTCAACGTGATTGTGAGTGACACCGCGGACGTTTACGGACGCACGGTGGTGCGCGCACTGGAGCTTTTGGAAAGCTATAAGCTCTGCCGCCAAATATTGAAGCAGCTGCCCGATGGCCCCATTGCCGCGAAGGTGCCCATGCGCATCCCCGCGGGCGAGGCCGCATTCCGTATAGAGGCGCCGCGTGGCGAGGACATTCACTATGTCCGTGCCAACGGCACCGATAAGCCGGAGCGCGTAAAGGTGCGTGCCCCGACGCTTGCAAACGCTGCCGCCATTTCGCACATGCTTGAAGGCGGCTACCTTGCGGACGCTCCTATCGTCATCGCCGCCATCGACCCGTGCTTCTCGTGCACCGACCGCATGGTGAAGGTGGCGCGGAAGGAAAAAGACGAGCGCTTCAACTGGGAGGCGCTTCGCAACTACGGCATCGAATGGTACGCCGCGCGCGGGCTTGACCTTCAAAAGGTCCGCATCGGCAAGGAGGGTTTCTAAGCGTGGGGAAGGCTCTGTTTCAAATTCTCATATTCCCGGGGTTTCTGTTTTTGAGCGTTGCTTCGCTGGTGTTTGAGTACATCGACAGGAAGCTGCACGCGAAGCTTCAAAACCGCATCGGTCCACCGTGGTACCAGCCGCTGGCTGATATGATCAAGCTGTTTTCCAAGGAAACGGTTATTCCGCGCGAGGCAGACAAGCGGCTTTTTACTTGGATCCCCGTTTTTGCGTTAGCGGCAACGACCGCAGCGTTTCTCTATATCCCTATTTGGG
>JAEZGQ010000118.1 GCA_023416895.1 Bacillota bacterium
ATAATCCCTTTTTCCACATCACCAATGCAGATTGCATGGAGGATGCGCTCTATTTGAAAACCATGCTCAACGAGCGTTACCCAAACGTCCCCGTCAACATTTCCATGGTGGGCGCGGTCATCGGCTCACATTGCGGCCCCGGCACGCTGGCGCTGTTTTTCATCGGCAAGCCGAGAACGGCATAAAGGTTAAAAATCAAAAATGTCTCAAAGGGCGTGCTGTAACAGAGAACGATTGCGGCGCGCCTTTTGTCTTGTTATGCTTTCGTGTAAGGAAAGGAAGCTTATCGGATCACTTGAGTTGCAATTTACTCATATACTGCAAACCGGGGGGAGTAAATACCATGATATTTGATTTACCGTATATAATACTTCCGAAGCGCACCGGAAACATGGAAGATGATGTTTTCAACCTCCTGAACAAAAATGGAAAAGAAAACACAGCAACACATTGTGTCAGGGTCGCAAAAACCTGTGCGGACTTGGCGGAATCCTTTAAGCTTGACAGGACAATCGCGTATTGCTCCGGGATTTTGCACGATGTATCAAGCATCATGATGCCGGCTGATATGCTCAACTATGCTGAGAACAACAACTGGTACATAGATGAATCTGAAAGAAAATTCAACTTTATTTTACACCAAAGAATATCAGAGGTTGCTGCAAAAGAGTATTTCGGCATTTTGGACAGACATATTTTATCCTCCGTAGGATGCCACAGCACCTTAAAAGCCAATGCGACGGAATACGACATGCTGCTGTTTTTATCCGATAAAATATCGTGGGATCAGGAGGGGACCCCGCCGTTTTTAGACGTCGTACAAGACGCCTTAAATTTCTCGCTTATGGCCGCATCACTTGCTTATATCAACTATGTACTTGATCATAATATGCTGCAAATGCCGCATAAATGGTTATCAGAAGCTAAGCTATGGATGGAGCAATGCCGCGAATCTTATGGTACGCCCTTTATTTGTTAAAGCTGCGCAGGCGCACGCAGCCTTCTTCTTTCTGAAACATCGCATATGTTCCGTGGTCGAAATAAAAAAGCCTGCATTTGTCGGGTGGCAGTCCCAAAAGGTGCGCCGTCATAATGGAAAGCGGCCCATTGTGAGAAACGATAAGCGCATCTTCATCCTCTGACAGGATGGCTTGCAGGGCTTCAAGCACACGCACGGAAACGGCCTGAAAGCTCTCTCCATGCGGAGGAGGGGACTTTGTCCAGTCAGCAAGCATGTTTTCCATCGCGGCGGGATACTGGTTGTTTGCCTGCTCATAAGTAAGCCCTTCCAGCGCTCCCATGTACTGTTCGTTGAACGCAGGCAGCTTGCAAACCGAAATGTTCTTTTGTTTTACGCTCGCTTCTGCGGTCAAGTAGCTTCTTGAAAGGCAGCTTGCATAGCAGGTGGAAAAGGGGATGTCCGCAAGTTTTTCAAACAGTTGCCCGGCGTGTTCGTACCCACGCGGCGTGAGGGGATAATCTGTATGCCCGAAAAAAAGCCGCAGAGCGTTTCCTTCGCACTCGCCATGCCGCGCCAAATAAAGCTTCATGCATCCTCCCGCTGGGTTGCGTAAATGAGGCGATAAAATAAAACCGGCGGTACAAAGCGAACCGCCGGTAAAAAATGTATGCTGCTATTGTTTGCTCGCTTTTTCCAGCACAATGCTGATGAAGCGCTCCGCGGCAGCGGAAAGGGGAACGCCTTCCAACGAGATTAGGCCGATGTTGCGCGGCGGCATAGGTGAAAGTAGCTCCACTTCAAAAAGCTCGCCGCTTTCAATGGCGCTCGCTGCAAACTCCCGTGTTACGCAAGCGATACCGAGTCCGATCTTTGCAAATTCCACCAGTAGGCTGTGTGCGCCAAGCTCAATTTCTGGGTGCAACGTTACGCCGCAAACGGATGCGAAATCGTCGAGATATTTGCGCGAGTTGGAGGCCTGCTCAAGAAGCACCAGCGGCTCGCGCGCAAGATCGTTGAGCGTTACAGGGTGCTCCTTCAAATGGTTGAAACGGGCGGAGGCAACGAATACGTCGTGTACTTTCAAAACCTCGTAAATGGTGAGCGCGCTATCGTCCACGGGCAAATTTACAAGCGCAATGTCAACCTTGCCGATTTTCAAAAGTTCCACGGTTTCTGGCGTGGTTCGGTTCATTACCTGAAGCTGCACTTCGGGATATTCCGTATGAAAGCGTTCCAAGAAAGGGAGCAGGAAGAACTGGCAAAGCGTATCGCTCGCGCCGATCATAAGCCCGCCTGATTGGAGCGTGCGCATGCGGTTGATTTTATCTTCCGCGGCGGCAATGAGGCTTACAGCCTTGTTGGCATAACTATAAAGCATGCGGCCTTCGCTTGTAAGCGTAATGCCGCGGCTGTTTCTGGTAAAAAGCGTGCAACCAAGCATGTACTCAAGCCGATGCATGGATTGGCTTATGGCCGGCTGGCTCACATAAAGCTCCCGCGCGGCGTGGGAAAGGCTGCCGCAGCGCGCAACCGTGCAGAAAATACTATAAAGATCCAAGTCTGCGGTCATACGTTGATCCATGGATTCAACCTCCGGAAGTCTTGCTGGATACCGTATCCATTATAAGCTGGATTTATAGGTTTTGCAATAAGTAATG
Source organism: Bacillota bacterium (assembly GCA_023416895.1). Classification (GTDB taxonomy): domain Bacteria; phylum Bacillota; class Clostridia; order Christensenellales; family CAG-138; genus UBA7707. Next base: position 2,620 of record JAEZGQ010000118.1, read on the forward strand.
CTAATATGTGATGTTAACACCAGAAAAAAATGATATAATGAGCTATCTTCATATAGGAGGAAAGCAGCATGGAACGGGAATATTTTATGCCATCCGCTTCGTTGCAGGGCGACGTTTATGTAAAGGAATGGGCACCCGACGGTGAAGTGCGAGCAATCGTGCAACTGACGCACGGAATGGCGGAGCACATTACAAGATATGATGCGTTCGCGCGGTTTTTGAACGAAAACGGCATACTTGCGGTAGGGCTTGATCTGCCCGGCCATGGCAAAAGCATCGGCAAAGACGGCATAGCGGGCTATTTTTCTGATGAAGACGGCTGGAGCAGAGCCATTGCAGATATGCGTACGCTCCTTATGAAAACACGCGCCGAGCACGAGGGGAAAAAGTATATACTCTTTGGTCATAGCATGGGCTCGTTTCTTGCGCGCACCTACGCCACGAGGCATGGGGAAGATGCGGACGCGTTTATTTTCTGCGGAACGGCTGGGAAAAACGCCGCGCTTCCGGCCGCAAGGCTGATTGCAAAATACGAAATCAAAAAACACGGTGCGCGTGCGCAGAGCCCTACGCTCAACGCGCTTTCGTTTGGCACATACAACAAAGCTTTCGCGCCAAACCGCACCGGATTTGACTGGCTTTCTCGTGACAACGAACAGGTAGACCGCTATATAGAGGACGAAAACTGTGGTTTCGTGTTTACGGCGGGCGGCTTCAAAGACCTTTTTGACGGCCTGTCTGAATTGGGCGCGAAGGATTGGGCGTCGCGTGTGCCGAAAAAACCCATCCTCATCGTTTCCGGCGATAAGGACCCTGTGGGCGGAAACGGCAAGGGTGTAAAAGAAGTGGCGGGATCGCTTTTGGAGAGCGGACACGATGTAACGCTGCACCTTTATCCGGATTGTCGGCATGAGCTTTTGAACGAAACTAACAATACCGAGGTGTACGGGGATGTTATAAAATTCATACAAGAAAAGGTGCTTTGATGCGCTACGACTGGAGCGAGCTTTACGCGGATGTGCGCGGCTGCGAAGCCTGTGAGCTTTGCAAAAACCGCACAAACGTTGTGATCGGCGAGGGGGATCCGCACGCCGAACTTCTGTTTGTTGGAGAAGGTCCGGGGCGGGAGGAAGACCTTTCCGGTAGACCCTTTGTTGGCGCGGCGGGAAAGCTTTTGGACAAAATGCTTGCCGCAATCGACCTCAAACGCAGCAGGTTTACATTGCCAATGTGGTTAAGTGTCGCCCGCCGCAA
>JAEZGQ010000202.1 GCA_023416895.1 Bacillota bacterium
TCGGGGTTCAGGTCACTGGAGCTGAGCCAGCTTAATAACCCTGTTTTATCAAGCCGTTGGGATGGACTTCACCGACTTCCATTATGAAAAGTTCAGTGATCGTGTTAATGAGTTATAGTTGTAAAAGAAAGAGCGATTTAACTTTGTTCTGTTAAACCGCTCTTGCATTCAATGCTCAGTTCGTTTTGTCGATTTGCGTCGGTGTGATAAATTAGCGTATTAAGAAAATCCGCGTAGGGCAATTTACTTCACGAAAGAGATCCCCTCTTTATCTCCCAATTCATTGACTAAGATATCTGCAATCGTTGCTTGCTTATAGGCAATATATCTGCTTTCGGTCTCGCCTTGAGGTGTCCAATAAGCAAGCCACCCACCGTTTGTCTGGACGTAAGTATTTCCTTCCAACAGGGGCAGAAATTCTGCTTTGGCGCCAGAGGTGATTAGAGGGCCTGTAGAAAGATAAAACACATTGCTTCGCATAACGAAATTTTTGGCAGTATTCGGGTGGTGGTGCCCTTCATATGCAGAGCTAAATTTCGACCATTCAGGCATAACGTTGGACGTAAATCCATAACCCGTATAGAGGAAGTAGTTATCCTCAATCAGCGTGTTCTCCATTCTATGCGTGCCAAAACCTGCGTTGTCCTCAAGCGCGAAGAAGATTTCTATGGGCATGTTTATATAAGCGAATAAGTTGCGCGCATAGGTGATGTTTTGCTGCAGGACATCATGATATCCTGTATTTTCATTTCCGGTTACCGATGCATTTTCTTGCGGATCCTGATTGGAAACCCCCGCATCGAAGCACTGATAAATATAGCAATCCGTGACCGAATAATGATCATAGCTGCCATCGCACTCCACACCATTGCCATAGACAGCAGCTTCGCCGGTATCATATGAATAATACTGTATGCTACCGCCTATCCAACCAATCTCACAAAAGCTGACATCAAAGCCCATATCGGAACCAAAAATAGCGTGCGAGCCGCAGTACTTAATGCATAGATTGTTAAACACCGCATCGTCCGCAGGAATAATGATGTTCTGTCGTTCTGCGAACTCAATGCTTTGATACACCTCGCCAGGATTTCCTTCATCACAACGAAGATACAGATCGCCCACAACTTCGAGGCTCTCGTTATAATCGCAAGTATCCATCACGGTATAACGGAAGGGCGCGTCGTCATACAAGATGCTGTCCGCCTCCGAAAAGAAATCAAGATTCTCCGACAACTCCTGTACCAAATCAAAGGGTTGTCCTTGATTTACCGTGGAAACGTATCCGTTCAAATATGCTGGATAAATCCCGTGCGCGTAGGATTCCCCTTCGTTGAATATGATGTTGCCGCAGTGCATCAACTGTTCGGAAAAGTGCCAGATGTTATCTGTTCCATCAACAAGTGCCCATTTTGAGGGGTCTGCGCCGTTACAGGAGGATGCGTAAATCTTGGGTTTGACTCCCTCACCATATGCCGAGTAGACCACGCCCTTCTGCGCCCAGAGCTGTCCGCGCCATAGATCGCCACGCTGGAAATACACGCCGTCGCCCTCCTTTAAAGGAGCGGTATTTACCTTCTTGAGCGTTGCCCATGCCGTTTTAGGGCTCTTGCCATCTGCGGTGTCATCACCGCTGCTTAAAGAAACATAGTATGCGGTACCGGTACACGCGAGGCTGTCCTGATTGTCGAGAATTCGCAGTTTCAGGTCATCTGCCTGCTTCAAAAGCGCTTCATCTTCTTCTGTGAGAACGCGGCTCTGCATAATATTGATGCCCAGAATTTCCGAGTGATATAAACGCATTACAGCGGCAATTGCATCTTCTTTCGTTAACTCCGCGTTCAAATTGAAATCCATATTTTCATCGCAGGACAAAAAATGCGTCCGTTGACTCAGATCCATACGCCGCTGCATGTAGAAAACAGCGGTTGATGCAACATTACCAACGGAATCCTGTGATCCATCGGGAAACAAAAGAGACATCTGGCGGTCCGCATCAGTTAGGTACGGATAATCCCATGATAGTTGGGAGAAAATTAGGTCATAGTTCACTTCGTTTTCAATGCAAAAACCGTAATCGCGCGCATTATAGGTTGTCCAACCGAGTGCATCGGCAGCCTCCATGATCAGAACCAGAGCATCATCGCGGCGCATGGACCGTGAAGGAAAACCGTCCCGATCTACCTTTTCTGTCCACTTTGCCAATGCATTCTCGTCTACAATAGAAATAAACTGGCTTACCATATCATAGAATGATGGAAAATCTGCAGAATTGGTCAAATCGGATAACCAAGCATCCGAAACGATACCCATGTTATGCGCTTCCTCGACTTCAGGTAATGAACTAGAAACAGGCGCTTCGGTTATAGTTGGTTCGTCTGTGGGGGTAATGGTTGTGGTTGGTTCCACCTTTGGGGCCGAGCAAGCTGTTAGCGAAAGTAAACACACTAGAGATAGGATGTAAGAAATACACTTTTTCATGAGACTTGGCTCCTAAATATAATCCTGAATTTCAAGATAAAATGACTCTCGTTTTTATCGTGAAGCAGATCTGAGCAACAAACAGAAATAGGCAAAAGAGTAAGAGCAAAATAAGAGCATATCCTGCTCCACTATAATCAAAGGAGTCGGTAGTTTGAGCATCCAACTCCTAATAACGACCCCTCTAATGATTCCGAAGCTTGCTTGTTATGCTTTTCTGGCGGCAACGGAGTTTACAAACTCCTTTTGGTTAAGCGCTGCTTTAGCGTGCTCAGGATCCCTGCTGAGCCAGTCTAGCGTTAGATATGCTCCAACGATATTCATTTCTTTTTTCATGCGGCGCAGAGAAGCGACGGTATATCCTTCCACTTCAATTTCCTTAACGATCCCTGTTTGGAACCATGCCTCAAAGGCTTCATAAATATCCGGCGCAAGCTTCGTAATCTTTTGAACGATGCCGTCCGCCTGGCTCTCTTTGCAGTCCATTTCATTAACAAGCCTCGCTCGTATTACCTTTGCATCCAACATAACGATTACTCCTTTCAATTAAAGACCTGCCGAGGCACGGTATGCGTTGATGACCTCTGCAGCAAACACTCGTGCGTCCACCTCAATGACTTGGTTATAATAACCCTCATAGCCGTAGGCGCCGTTGTCATAGTTAATCATATTGTGCTCCCACTCAGCGATCAATTCGGGCGAAAACTCAGGAAACCGAGATGGGTCCTCGATGGCTTCACTTTGAAGTTGATGTCGCGCTTCATGCGTGGTGGTATTAAGCACTTCGAGCAGCGTTTCGGGATTTTGAAGGTTGCGGTAGTCAATGTGTAAATAGCCGTCGCCGCTGTTATACCCCTGGCAGCCCTCGCCGACCGTAGCGTACAAATCCTCCACGACAATGCCCTTTGCGTCAATGCCTAAGGCATTGCCAAGCTCGCTGTAATATTCATTGAGCTTTGCTTCGCGTTGCTCCATGCTCATTGTTCCCCACTCGCTTATTGTTTGCTTGTCAAACACTTCGGACATAACGACGGCGGCTTTTTCGGTTAAGGTCTCGTCGAACTCTGTTTTGTTTTCTCCGGCTCCGTCAGTACCGAACAATACTTTAAAGGCATCCACAAAGGCCTGTATTGCATCACTAAAAGCTTCAGTAAAATTTTTTTCGCCCGTGTAATCCTGTCCCTCGGGTAAATCGCCCAAGCGGAGTGATTCAAGGGCAGTGTCGTTTAGCGCTTCTATAGACTGAAATAAATCATGCATTGCCTTCTACTCCTTCACATTTTAAAATGCTGCCTTTTTCGAGAACCGCCCCATTGATTGACCAAAACGGCTTTACTACTTGCGCCAAGGTTCCCTCATCAATCAGTTCACCGTCTGCAGTATTGTATTTTTGAAAGGTACTCTTATCTACCGTGACCTGGCCGGCCGCATCCCGTATAACACCGGCCCTTACCGAAAATGCAAGTAGCTCCACCGCTTTTAAACGGCCCTGCTTCTCGTTAAAATGCTCAAACCCTTGAAACCGCTTATTCCAAAAAGTGGTATAATGCTCACAACCCGAAAGGTTTTGCGTCCTTACTGCCCAGTCCCCCAGCACGCCCACGCGGTATTTAACCTTTGATTTTGCAATTTGGTAAACCGGCTCGTATAAGCCTGAAAACGTACCGGCACAGTTTGCAAAATCCGTCTCCGCCCGCATATACCCGAGCTTTTTCATACTTTGCAGCAGAGGCCAGAAAAACATCGTGATACCAAAACCTGCAGCAGGCTTCTTAATTGTAATTTTAAAAGCCATAACAACCCTCCTATTTTCTCATCCGCACCCAAGCCGCCGCATCGTCAAGGTCGCCGCAGACGATCGCGTCCCCAACGCTCAACGCGGGAATCACCATGCTTTGATCCTGGCGAAGCGCGAGGCCAGAGGCCATAGTCAGGCAGTCGTCGGGAGCGGTAAGGCGGTGCACAATTTTGTAGTTCGTGTTTTTGATGGCGTCGGCCACCAATCTGGTAGGTATTTGATCCACGATCATGATGCCTTGGCCATAGCTTCTTATTTCGGAAAGAAGGTTACTAAACAAGTCAGCCACCACCTGCTGCGGATTGCCGCTGTTGCTGTTATCAAACATAGGCTTCATCAGCAGGTTGTGCGCCTCTTCAACAACCGTGAGATGCAGAAGTTTGTTTTTTTGTGCGTTGCTCCTATATTCCTCGTTATAGGTATACGCGGACACTCTATACTCGTAAATTGCAAGCATCAGGATGGACATAATGAGTGATTTATCCTTCACCCCAGCGATTTTACTAACGTTGATAACCGTAGGACGACTAAATAGCGTATCAAAGTCTGTGGAGCTGTTTACATTAAGGATGTTACCACGTTTGCCCCTCGTAAGGTATGAAAAGCGCGTTTCGAGCGCAGCTCGGATATCGTCTTGCACTTTTTTATCATAGCCACGCGCCGCTAACACATTTTTGGCGGTTTGAATTACACCATCGAGCCGCGGATACTCCTTTTTCTGCGGCATATCGCCGCTTAAAAAAGGTTCCCCCACCTGCTCGTGAACGTATCTATACAGCGCCTCATCGATCAGAACAGGCAGAACATCGGCAGTTGGCAGGCTTGCATTGAAAAGCGCTGTCACCTGTTCGCAACGGGTCATCATATCCACTGGCGCGTCCTTGATCGCAGCAGGCTGGAACGGATTGAGTTTTAGCCGATTGACTAAAACCCCATCAATTCGCTCTACGCCGGGCATATATATTTGAAAGCGTTTCTTTTCCTTTTCTTCCTCGGTAAGCGAATCATCCGCTTCAAGCGCACGGTTATACTCCATGGCCCAACGAACGTAATCATCCTTGGCGGGTTCAATGATCAACACTGGGATATCCCGCTGCATGACCTCTTTGATGATGTTTTTGCAGGTGGTAGACTTTCCGCTACCGGTGCTGCCCGTAACGATTGCGTGGCGCACGAGCGCGTCGGGGTCAATCCGGTATTCGTTGTTTTGAACGACACCCGTATCCACCACCTTTCCGAGGCAGATAGTATCTCCTTTTGATGGCGCGGGGTTGTTTGCAAACCTGACCGAGGTTTTTACAAACCGTAGCCCCGGCACATCCCGCCGCGGTAAGGAAGTTGCAATAGAAAGCTCCTCGGTATTAAGCGGGGTACTTACATACTGGAACATTTTTCCCAAAATATTCCAGTCCCCCTCGATTTCATCAGGGGTCAGACGATCGCTGATGAGAGGGATAAGATCGCATCTGCGCACGATGTCCAATGCGCCGGATGTATCCTGCAAAATATGCACCCGTATCGGTTCCACAAAGCTTTCGTCACCCGAATAAATAGCTCTGAGCATGCCCATTACGGTGTTAATATCCTTGTTGGACTTACCGAGAACGTAAATACCAACATTCCAAAACCCGAGGTTTCTCCCCTTGCTCAGGCGCGCGCAGTGTTTTTCGGTCAACTGCTCGGCATATTGCGCAAATTTATCAAGGTATTGCGTGAGCACAGCCTTTGAAGCACCCGCAGTTTTTGTGATGGTTTTATTGAAGATGCCCCCCACGGCACTTAGCACCGTGGACAGGCCGCCAAGCCCCAGAAGGCTGCCCAACGCACCCGCGATGGCACCAATGCCTATGGTAGAACCTTTTGCCTCGCTGAGGTTTTCGGAATCGGTTACGCTCTTGAGTACATCCAAATGGATCTCGCTGCCAAGCTTTCTGAAGTTGCTGATGGCGCGGGCGATCTCCTCATCCTCCACGGGATCCGCCACCACCATCAAAGAAAAATCTCGCTCTGTACCGTTGATATCCCTTATCCCGAACGCAAGCTGATCAAGCGTTTGCAGGATACCAAACTGTGTATTTTTGCGGATGGAGGGAATACCTGTCACTGCACCAATGGCGGAATTATCCGATAGTGTCATAGCAAAGTCCATCTGTTCCTGCTTGGTCAAGAGAGGATGCAGATCGATGCCTGGCATGCCGCTCATGGCTGCTTCTTTAAACTGCTCAAGCGCTTGCTTCGCATTCGTATCCCTGTCCAGAGAGGTGGTTCCCAAATACAGGCTCGTTTCCCCATCTTTTCGCTGTAGCAAAAATACGAGACGGTGCCCCCATGTATGGAGGGTGGACAACACGCTTTGCCAGCGGGAAAGCATGTCGTACTCCTTCATTTCGTTGGGGTGGATGGGCAGGCGCACCACCTTGAGCCAAGTGATGTTTCTGCGTTCAGCAACGTTAAGTGCGCTAAAGTCAACAAACTTTTCACGCTCACTCAGGCTGTTGAGATATCCTCTTTCTAAAAAGTAATCAAGAAGTTGTTGATAGAAATTGTTCGGCACGGAAATATCCGTGGGTATATGCATGCTGTTACGATCAATCGCACTGAAAATATCTTTTATGCTGGTGTCGATTTTTGTGTTCATCTGCATCATCCCTTGCTTTTCTTGCTGGCACAATTGTAGCGCATAGCTTTTTAGTGTTCTGCAAGCCGATTCCAAAATGCGCTTTCTCCCCAATAGCTTTTACACGGTCTATTGCGGCAATCGCCGCTTGAGCGTGCTCCGCCTAGTTCAGCCTTGCACCGCACTTATTGCAAAAAGAATTCCCGGCTGCAGCAGGGTTGCCGCATTGCGGGCAAAAGGTCGCGCTATGCGCCGACGTATTGCTGCTGCCCGCGGAAGCATTTTTCACTGGAGATGTTGAGGAAGGTGCACTTTCGTTAGATGCCGATTGCGCCTTCTTTTTGTTGCGAACACGAACCACCCATATGATGCCCCCAATAAGGAACAGCGTAAAGATTAACGGATCCTCGCCAAAAATAAGGCCAAGAACACCAAAGATCACGCACATATAGGGCAGCCATGAAACCTTGAAAACAAGCACGGTGGTACACCTCCAATAGATATTTGATACATCAATCTCCCATTTACGACAACAGATAGCGGCTGATTGCCTGTCTGATTTCGTTTGGGAGCTTTCCCTGCAGGTACATGCCGATCCCGGCGGCAATCGCAAGCGGCCATAACAGCAACGAAGCCCCCATGACGCCTATCTTATCGACCCATTTCCCATCCGCAATCACAACGCTTATGCCGTTGTCACCCACTCTTTCAAGCTTTACGGAAATGGCTTTATCCATGCCGATCCATTGCACCCATTTTCCACCTCTGGCACGCGCCTGCAGGAGAATGCCCCCACCGTCTGTATCGATGCGCTGCGTTTCCATACCCTCCGTGATGGATAGGCAATCGTTCACAGCATCCGCGACACCTTGCATTGTTTTTCCGGCAGGTAATGTGTAGACCGTATCGGGGCTTGGCGCAGGGCTCGTCGCTACGGGGGCCGCGGCGCTCGTAAGCGATTTCCCGCAATACGGGCAAAATACATCGCTCGACGGGTGGCTGCGCCCGCAATAACCACAAAATACATCCGCGCCCTGTAAAGGCGTTTTTTCAATGACGATCCCCTGGTAAACAAGACCCAGGGCGACGGTTTCTTGCGGCAGAGAAAGCTTGATGATGCGCTCTTTCTCTGCCTGCAGCTTAGGCAAGGAAAGCCGTCCGAATTTTTGAAGGCTTCCATCCAGTATTTCATTGGTAAAATACCATTGGCAGTGCCCACCTGTTAAAATCACGTAGTCTAGGTTTGTGCCGTCATAGCCGGCGTCCAAAAGGCAATCGTTGATCATCCGCACAAATTGGCAGATGTTATCGTAGAGCATCGTTTCGAATGTGTCGCGCGATAATGGGGGAAACTCAGCATCCACATTTAGCATCGTGAGAAGTGCATTGATAAACCCGCAATATCGCACGATCCCCCCCTTGTCCTTAAACGTAGGGGATACGTTCGCTTCCTTCCATGCCTTGCATTCATTTAGGTAATCACGCTTGAAGTTGTTGGTGTTGGGCAAGCCGCACTGCATCAAATAGCCTTTCACGTAATCGCAAAGCTTTTCATCGACTTCCCTTCCGCCAAACAGCCCTCCGTGGCCAACCTTAGGCCACATATTTAGTAATGTAACGGTTTGGTCCTCATAGGGCGAATACCGGCAAAGCACAAGGTCGGTCGTGCCCGCGCCCATATCAATCATTAACAGATCCGCGCAGTTGTTTTCGTTAAGCTGTAGCTTAGAACTTTCCTGCACAAGCACGGTTTGGATGGCTGCTGTAGGCTCGTCGAGCCCCTTCACATTTTTGAAGCCGGCCTCGCGAGCAAGATCAATCATTGTTTGAACGAGCTCACGCGACCATTTGACTGGGTAGCTGACATATGTTGTTTCGATATCGCAGGCGGGAAAATATGACTTTTGATCGTTGTAAGCGTCACCTAAATGTTTTAGGAAGATCCCAGTATGATATACGGCTTGTTTCCGTACGTCGGGATTCTCCTCGATCAGGCCAAGCTTGAAGTTTTGATACAAAGTGCCCCTAACGGCAGCGCTTTTTGCTTCGTCACCCACCAAATAGTAGCCGTCTTCTGTTTGATAGACCAAGGTGGGCAACGATGCCTTGTTATTGAATCGCACATAGTCAGACATTTCACGGGGGCCAATAGGCTTGCCATCGTCGTATGTCTTTACCTTTACGACGGAGGTGCTGGTTCCAAAATCGATTCCGATGATACGTTCTACCGCCATGCTACTGCTCCTTTTAACCCAGCAATACTCCAATGGTCGCAAGAATGCCAATCGCGCCAAAAAAGATGCCTGCGATTCCAAGCCATTTTCGTTCAGTTTTTAACTGCTTAATGCCAAGCACCAAGGCAGCGATGCCTGCCGCGATGCCGACGTAGTATTCATAAAACAACACCGAAAAAAGCCCGAGAGCAAGCGCAAGAAAGTCAAAAAACGTTAAGCTTGATGACACTTTACTGACGGTTTGGCTTGGTTGCCCAGCCAGGGGTTTTCCGCATTTTTTGCAAAAAGCACTGCCGTACTCATTGACGGCGGAGCAGGCACCGCAAACCGCTGGCGAGGAGGACGGTGCTTCATATTTTGTGCCACAAGCGGAGCAAAAGCTCATCTGCTCAGGGATGGTGTTACCGCATGAACTACATATCTTCATAAAAGTCACTTCCTCTATAGAAAAGTATTAAAGTAATTACACAAATCATTATGTAGTATAGCAAATCCAAAATCATCCATAAAGCAACACGATTCCGCCACCGAAAACCCTGTAAAAAATGCTAACCCACGAGAAGCGCCTGTTCACTTAGAATGGCGATTTTTTCCGCAATCTTCTCGGCCTCGTCTGCATTGTATCCTGCTTCCCGGAGCATCCCAGCGTAATCGGCCTGCTCTTTAAGCTGTGTTAGGTACTGTTCGCCAACAAAGCTCGCATAGGCACTCACATCCACTTCCGCATCTTTTATTAGCTCATTTGCAATTGCTTCCAAAGTACCGCTATCCGTTTTCCATGAAAGTCCCTCCGCACCTAATGCGGGAAGGCCTGCAAGAAAATCTTCAAAATCCTCGATCACTGCACCGCTTAAATGGCAAAAAAGCTCATTGATACACAGGTATTCCACCTGCCGATCCACCTTCAAAAAACGCATGTTATATGAGGAAAAGTACGATAGCGCACTGTTTTGCTCCGGTACCTGATCCAAATACCATAACAACATGGTGATCGTTTGGATGTTATCGGTTTTGTAGTAATCCGCATACTCAAAAGGTATTCTAAAATCCGCAATGTTTATGTTAATCTCAGCCATGCGTCGCAAGGTCTCATCGTCAAGCTCCAGTTTCACCTCAGGCAGCTCCGCAATGGTGACAATGGCTTCTATACAGGCTGTTTTTGCAGCTTGAAGCGTTTGCGGCATGGGCGTTTCCGTATAGTTAACAACGCTAGAGAGCGCGCTTTCATAAGCCAAAAAGCGTCTGTCCATAAGCTCGATGGGCTTCTTGATCGCTTCGATCGCACAAACGAGTGCGTCTTCGCCTTTTTGCGCGGGCGCACAGGCCGCGCAGCAATTAAGCAGCAAGCATAGTATGATAAGCAGCTTTCTTCTCAAGGTACGTTCTCTTTCTCCGGCAGACCGTAGCCCGCCAGCGCGTTTTTGATTTCTTCAAGCCTTACGCCTTCGCTTTCAAGTGCCGTTTTCAAAGTATACTCGTCTTGGTTCGGCGGTTTTGACGCGAAAAGGCCGCCGAACACTGCTATATAGGGAAGCGCATCATAAACAGGCTTGCGCGCCTCGTCGCTAAGCGGCACAAGCACCCGCTGCAAGCTTAAATAGCAGCCGTTGGCATAGCTTTCCAGATACTGTTCATATAGGCTGATCACTTCGAGCCTATCTTTTTCGGGGTATATGCTTTCGTAAGAAAGCACGGCTTCTAAATTATCCATCATGCTTTTTGAGAATGCCCCGTATGTATTTGGGCTATTTAGCAGCATAGAAAGCAGCTCAGTAGGGATAGGAGAGTTATGAGGCGTATACAGTTCTATTTCAGATTCGGTATAGGGCGTTTGAACAAGGGCATCGTTGCGCGAACAAAAGCGTTCTTGCGCCGTGATAAAAGCCGCATACCCTTTCTTTGCCGCATCTAACATAGCCGCATCGTTTTGCAGCTGCATACCGAGCCTAGAGAGGCTGTCGGCCAGCGCGGTCATGGCGTTTTCCGTAGAGGTTCGTTCCTGTGTGGTGCGAGGATATGCTAAGGGCAGGTACCCCGCTAGCTTCCCAGCATTAAGAGCAAGCAATACGGCTAAGGCACCGCAAAGAATCGCATATGGGAAAGCCATGCGTATGCCTGCGGCGCGTAATTTTTTTTGCCGCAGATTGTACTCGCTCATAAAGTGATCAAAATAGTTTTGGTGTGCAAGCCGAAAGCCATCGCCTTCATCACAAGAGACGAGCGCAAGCTTTTTGCAAAGCAGTGTGTCGAGCATGCCGTGAAACCATTCTTCGGCGGTGGAAGAGTTCCCCTTTATGAGCTTAGACTTGCCAATATATTTCGTATAAGCCCGGCGAAACCGCTTTTTTGTGAGCAGTGCGAAGCAACGCTTCACGGGAGCGTACACCTCGTTTGGTGTAAGGAAGTTTTTTTTATATCGCCCCATGTGGAAAACAATCTCGGGCAATAGAAAGTGTACGGCGTACTCTGCTCGGTACTGCTCCGCATCATCTTCTACCACCATGTTTTGGTATGTTCGTAGTAAGTTGTCCGTAAAAAGGCCTGCCAGCTCATTCGCGGAACCGATGCTTACAGGTTTTTCGGCCGCGCCGCTTACTGAAGCATACATACAAAGCATCATTGGGTTTGTGATAAGCGCACGCAGGGTTGCATCGGACGGGCACAGCACATTGCGCCTAAGAAGGTAATGCTCAATCTCCTCCTCGGAAAGCGGCTGTATTTCGACATGGGTTAAACAAGGCAAGGTGCTTTTGTACCGGGAAGTAAGAACAATTTTCACGCCTTTTTTTGCAGCAAGTTCGTCTACTTCCGAAAGAAGCCCCTGCGCATCCCATGTAGTCTCGTTCAGTCCGTCTAGTAGCAACAAAACAGAAGGCTCGCCGCAAACGGGTGTATCGAGCAAGCGGTCCAAAGCACGCAGCGCATCTTCTACCTTTGCGGTGCTCTCGTCAAACTTCAACCGTTCAAGCAAGCACCCCTTAATGAACGGGATTACGCCTGCTTTGTAACGATACAGCGGAACATACACCGGCACCGGTCGGCTAGCGCTGTAAGCGGCAGTCCCCTCTTTCCAAAGCATCAGTAGCGCAGTCGTCTTTCCCATACCGCCGCTGCCCGTAAGCTCTATGTGGGAGTTGCCGGTTTGGTGCAAAGCTTCATATATGGGAACTATTTCGCCGTTTTCCGTTTTAACGTTGCAAGAGAAAAGCTCGCCTTCGGTAGAAATATACTTGTACCGCGCATCTTCACCAATCCGTGTTCGAAACCCCGATCTACTCGCTTCCCATAACGCCGCGTGGGTAATACCCACGCCGGCAATACGACGGTTAAGCTCGTTTAGATCATTTCTCAAACTTTGCACGCTTTGATAACGCTGTTTAGGAGGTAACTTTAACCCCTTCCGCATGATCGCAACGGCTTTCTCCACGGCTGTGGCGCATACGCCAGCTAAGAGCTTCGCGTTCGCATCGACGCGTAGTTCCCCTTTGTAAACATCGGAAAAATCCAGTGCGTGGCCGGTAAGACATTCAAAAAAAATCGCACAAATAGAAAATAGGTCCGTGGCAGGAGCTATCGCTTTTTTATCCCGCAGCCGCAGCTCGGGCGCTGAATAATGTTCCTTGATGCTAAAATATGCTTCGTTTTCCGCAAGCAGAGATAAGTTCCACGCACTGTTGTAGTCAATCAGAAACGCTCGACGCCTGTCCCCCCCATCAGTTGCGGGTGGTAAAAGCAAAATATTATCGGGGCTGATATCCAAATGCAAAAAACCGTTGTTATGAAAAACCTCCAACGCATCTAAGACACCCAGCAGACATGAGATAATACCTGGCAGCGTGTGGAGAGTAGCATCCTTTTTTATGGCATCCTGCAAGGTCTCGCCATTGGAGTTGCCCAGTATGGTATAGAGCGTGCCGTTTTTTTCGTACGTGTTAAAGTTACCGCCTGTGAGATCAGCACGTATGCTTTGCATCTCCAAATGACAGGCGTTGCCGCGCAAAAAACTCTTTTTATGCAACTCAAAAAAAGCCTCGGCTTTTTGCGTATGTACAAGAGCTCCCGTAACATCGCGGGAAACTTCCCCATTTGGATGGTAAGGAAACAGCTCTTTGATGTAGACGGTATGCGCCTTATCACGCTCTAAATTATCTTGATAGGCCGCCAGATATACGAAAGCGTTCGAGCCAAAGCCCACAAGCCGCTCCAACGTATAGCTCTCCCCACCCAAAGCAAGCACATGCCCGCTTTTGAGCGGTGTTCTACGATCCATTTTGATCACCCCACTGTAGATACAGTACACCGGCCATAGCCTTCAAAAAATCAAACCGTTTCCGTATCGAAGATTGCATGCAAAGCCGTCTGCATACGCTCATTCATGGTTTCGTCGTCACTTGATTTAATACAGTATAGAACAAGCCAGTCGAACACGTTTCGCGGGTCGAGTCTGGAAAATCCACAATCGTTGAGCATGGCGTTTAGCCGCCAATAATGCTCTTCAAACCGTTCCGAATCGGTAAGGTCCTCATCAAGCAAATATGCTTGGCTGTCCTTTTCGGTAACGCCGCCCTCCGTTATCAAATACATCAGCAGCAAAACGCGCCGCGACACATCTTCCTCGCGGCTGAGCATCCTTGTAATATTGGTGACATTGGGCCAAAATTTACGGATGGTTTTCTGCAACACAGAATAACAAGAGGTTCGCTTATTAAGCGGCAGCTCCATGCGCAAGTATCCGTCAACAATCTTTACGGTGGAATATTTATTTTCCACATTTGAATAGGAAAGGGCTGGCTGGCTGAGCAGCTCCCAAAAACGCATAAAAAGAAGATAGGCTGTGTTGTGAAGCTCGCCAAAGGCACTGAAATGCTGTTGATAAAAGTGTTTTAGCTCATCATCGGTTTGAACGGTCTCGAAGGCGCTCAAAAGAGATTTGGTCAAATGATCAAGGGTGGTTCCTTCCTGCGGCGGCGGCTGTAAAGATGCCAAGAGTTCAAGTGCGTAGCCATAGCCTTTTTTTGTACGCAGGCAATACGCAAATATAAGCTCGCGCGTGTTGCGGATGTGTATGCCGCCGTCAGTCATAAAGGAAAGAAGTTCTGATGCCTGCGCCTCGTCGAGCGCTAACGCAAAGCAAATTTTAAACAGCTCCTCCCGTGAGGTAGGTGCATATTTGCCGCTTAGCCAATTGCGTACGCTGCGGGATATGCTTTCACGATTCTGCGGTTCTATTTCGCAAAGGCCGGAAATGAGCCTTTTTTTGAGTTCCTCCTCGGGAAAATAACGGCATAGAACCTCTGTGAAGGTACGAAGTTTCAGATTGCCAGTCAGATAACACAGGGCCTCATCGGCGGACCAATATCCGTCCTGTATGCTTAAAACTTCCCGGTCGGAAAGCCAAGTCAATCCGTTATCAAACTGCATATAACTTTGCCACCTAGCTTTTCGTTTTCTATACCATAGACCTTCCATTTCCATAAATTATATACAACATCACAATGTACATCAATAGTGAAACAAAAATGCACATTACACCGGAGGTTTATGTTTACCGAAAAAATAATGCCTGCTATAATGGCTTTGATATCCATACTTAACGCCATTTTAGAAAGGAACTGGAGGACAACCTTATGGCCTTTTGTGGAAAATGCGGTGCGCAATTAGCACCCGATGCCTCTTTTTGTGGAAAATGCGGCGCGTCTCAGGCACCGGCTTCACCTCAATCCACCGTGAGCGAGAAAGAACTACTACGTTTGAACATGGTTGGCAACAACTCAGCGCTCACACAGGTCACAGGAACGCTTATCATTTCAAACAAGAAAATAGAATTTAATCCCCTCGGGATGTACATTTTTAGCAAGCCCATTCTTATACCAATGAGCGACATCACTGGTGTTGGACCAACAAAAATCATGGGCCTTGAAATTGGATTGCGTGTTAATACCGTATCAAACCAATCATACGTTTTCAATGTCGGCTTGCAAAACATCAGCAAGATCACGCAAATCGTCAATACCATAAAAGTCGCAAAAAGCTAATGAGGTTCTCTCAAAAGAAGTTCTCTCAAAGTTAGAAAAATAAGTTATGCTTGAATTTCCCCATTGTATTCGGATGGATGTAAATTGGGAAAGACGCATTCGGCTTTGTCATTTCTTCCACGCAAAAACGCTTCCCCTGCCAATATATTGCATTCAGCTGCTATTCGCATAACGTTTGAGAATGAACAACGATGTAATTCATAACATCAGAACACCAGTTTGCCGGGTATTTTGGCTTCGCATTATTTCCCATTATGTTTAGAAAGCTCCAATGTTCAATTGAACATCATGGCAAGAGGATTGGCATTTACTGCTGCATGAAGCTGATTATCATCGACATGAGTGTAAATTTCAGTAGTGGCTATACTCTCGTGTCCTAGGATCTGTTGTAATGAGCGAATATCTACATGACCATACTTATACATCAGCGTCGCCGATGTATGTCGGAGCTTATGCGTGGACATGCCTTCTGGACTGATCCCAGCCGCTGCAATGTGCTTCTTCACAACATTCTGAATGGAGCGGGTTGTTAATCGCTGTTTGTTCCTTGAGATAAACAGGGCATTTGTATCGACGTAAAGTGTGCTCCGGATGGCCAGCCACTTCCCTAGCGCTTGCTTTACGGCTGGAGTTAGGTAGATCTTTCGTTCTTTATTTCCCTTGCCGATGACAGTCAGAGTGTCGCCATCTACTTGGTCTATGTTGAGCATGGCAAGCTCAGACAAGCGCAGAGCACAATTTAGAAAAATCGTTATAATGCAATTATCCCTAACTGAACTGGAGCTAGACTCTAACAGCAAGCGAACGGATTCTTCGAGCGTGAGACAGCGTACGATCCGTTTGGGCAACTTAGGAGTTTCCAATTCTTCCGCAACATTGTTATCAATTACATGTACTTTTGCCTTGAGATACTTCCAGAACTGACGGATCGACACGATTTTCCGACATCTTGTTCCCGGTGAAGATCGCAAGTTTTCCTGATGGTATGCAATAAAGCCGTACATATCCACAAGCT
>JAEZGQ010000249.1 GCA_023416895.1 Bacillota bacterium
GTCAGCGCCTACTTGAAAAACTTCGTTCGGGCTGCCCTCGCGAGTCCATTCGGCTTCGTGACATGGCCGCATTCCCACCATTGGCGGCTCTCTTTGCATGTCGCACGGCGCTTACTTCTCTCGCTCATCGGTTTTTTGCATTATATGCGCATGCTTCGGCTTTGTCAACAGGAAATCCTTAGAAAAAGCATGGACTGCCACAAACGTTCGAACATCTGTGCCTCGCGTTGTTGACAGCACAACGGTGCCGCAATATCATAGAAGAGATAAGTATTTTTATCATTTTTACACATCACAAAATACAGCGGAGGTAGCGCATGGGAACCGTAGGTATCGTATTTGTTTGCCTAGGCGGGCTTATACTGCTTCTCCTTTTGGCCGCAGCCGTGAACGCAGCGCGCATCAAGGCCGCGCCCGCGCCCAAAGCGCCAGTTGAGGATGAGGCGGCGGCAAATCGTTACGCGGAAGGCCTTGCGCAGATGCTGCGGGTAGAAACCATCTCAGCCAAGGACGAGGAAACGCTTGCCCCATTTTACGAGCTCCACAAGGTTCTTGAAACGCTTTTCCCGCTTGTACACGCGCGCTTAGAACGCACAGAGCTTTCAGGCAACCTTATTTATCGCTGGAAAAGTGCCTATCCCGAGCGGGAAGCCGTGCTTTTGATGGGTCACCAGGATGTTGTTCCCGCGCAGGGGGAATGGAAGCACCCTCCCTTTGCAGGCGTTATCGAAAACGGAGTAATCTACGGTCGCGGTGCACTCGATTGCAAATGCACCGTGTTTTCGGAATTTTCGGCGGTAGAGGAGCTTCTTTCGGAAGGCTTTGAGCCGCCTTGCGACGTTTATTTGACCACCTCCGTGGACGAGGAAACCCTCGGAAGCGGCGCGAAACACATCGTTGAACACCTCAAAGCGCAGGGCGTACGCCTTGCACTTGTGCTCGACGAAGGTGGCGCGGTGGTTGAAGAACCGCTTGCGGGCATAAAAAGACCGTATTCCATGATCGGTATTACGGAAAAGGGCTATGTTGACGTGCTTGTGAAAGCGCGCAGCGCGGGCGGGCATTCGAGCACACCTCCGAAAAACACTCCGCTCGTAAGGCTTTCGCGCTTTATGGCAGAGGTGGAGCGCGTTTCCCCCTTCCCTCGCGAAATGAGCCGCGAGGTACGGGCCATGCTCGAGGGACTTGTTCCTTCCATGCCGTTTGCCATGCGCTTTCTTTTGGGCAACCTGTGGCTTTTCAAGCCGCTCGTTCTTCTTTTTATGCCGGCCGTTTCCCCCGCGGCGGGCGCGCTTCTAGCCACGACCTGCGCATTCACCATGGCGGAAGGCTCCAAGGCTCCAAACGTAATCCCCACAGAGGCAAAGGTTCTTGCAAACCTCCGCGTATCGCACCACCAAGGCATGAAGGCTTCCATAAAGGCGCTTGAACGAATTGCAAAAAAACACAACCTCACCCTCGAGATCGTCAACGGGCGCGATGCTTCCAACCGCGCGGACATCGGCGGCGCCATGTACCGGTATATTGAAGCAAGCGCAAAAGAATGCTTCCCGGACGCGGGCGCTGCGCCCTATGTGATGACGGGCGGTACCGATGCGCGCTCCTACGAGGAAATCTGTGAAAACTGCATCCGCTTTTGCCCCGTTCGCATGACGCAAGAGCAGCTTGAAACTGTACACGCCGCAAATGAAAACATCCATGCTTCCTCGCTCGCGGGCGCGGTGCGCTGTTACAAGCGTATTCTAAGCGGTGTTGGGACGGTGCTTTCATGAACGGCAAATTGATACGGAGGGTTTATGAACGCAACGATTGATATACGCGGCGTAAAGCTTGGCGAGGGCATTCCAAAGCTTATCGTTCCGGTGGCTGCAAAGGAGCTTTCACAAATCCTTTCCGGCGCGCACGCCGCGCTTTCTGTAGGCGCCGAGATTGTTGAGTGGCGCGCGGATTTTTTTGACGGCGTAACAAACCCTAAGGCTTTACGCGCGGCGCTTGCCGCGTTGCGGGATGTACTTGGCGAAACGCCCCTTCTTTTTACGCTAAGAAGCAGTGCGCAGGGCGGCGCGCTTTCCCTTTCGCCAAGCGAGGCCGCAGACCTTCTCCTTTTTGCCGCCGAAAGCGGCGAGCCTGACCTTGTTGACGTAGAATACGCGCTTTCCCCCACGCTTGCCCATGAAACCATAGCGAGCATACAGGCGCTTCAAAAAACGGCGGTCTGCTCGCTCCATCTTTACGACGGCATGCCGCCCGCCGATGCGCTTTTTTCCCTTCTTGAGGAACTACAAAAAACCGGCGCACGCATTTTAAAGCTCGCCGTGGCACAAAGCGAGCCGGACGACCAGGCGAAGCTCTTTGACGCCACGCTTCGAATGCACCAAGAGCATCCGGTTTGCCTTCTTATCACGATGGCACTTGGCAAAGCGGGTATGCTCAGCCGCATTTTGGCCGAAACCGCAGGGTCTGTTGCCGTATTTGGGGCTGCACAGCAGAAAACCGACCCGGGGCAGCTAAGTGCAAAGAGCACCAAGGAGACGCTTTCCATCTTCCACAAAACCCTCGATGATGCGCTTGAGGCGGGGCTTTCGCTGCCTACACCGAAAACGAAACTTCTTGCGTTTCTCGGCACGCCGCTTAGGCAGGCGCTTTCTCCACGGCTTTTGAATGCGCTGTTCGCACAAAACGGGCTTCACTATTTCTATCTCCCCATTGATACCGCGCCCGACGAGCTTGACGCGGTGCTTACAAGCCTTCGCGTTTCAAACCTACGCGGCTTTGCCGTAACCAAGCCGCACAAAACCGCGGTTTTGCCTTACCTCGACGAGCTTGACGTTACCGCTTCACGATCAGGTGCATGCAACACCGTCGTGAACAGCGGCGGGAAATGGGTCGGCTACAATACCGACGGCATCGCTGCCGTGGAGGCGCTCAAATGGGAAGGGCGCGTACGCACGCAGGACGAAACGTTTCTTTGCATCGGCGCGGGCGGGACGGCGCGCGCGATGTGCTTTGAGCTTGCGCTGCGCGGCGCAAAGCGCGTTTATATTTTCACCCGTTCCGACGCTTGCGAGGCGCTTGCCACCGAGTTCAACAGGAGCTTTCCCGGCATGTTTGCGGCGTTTCGGGCAAGCGAGGAAAACTACCTTCGCATTGCGCAGCGTTGCGGCGTACTGTTGAACCTTTCGGGCAGCGGCATGTTTCCGCATGTGGAGGAAACACCCCTTCCCAAGGAAGCCCTCCGCCCCGGCCAAGTTTGCTTTGACGCGGTGTACAACCCTTCGCCCACGCGATTTTTACATGAGGCGCGCGAGGCGGGCTGCCGCATTATAAACGGACTCGGGATGCTTCAATACACGGTAGCGAAGCAGCTCGAACTCTGGCGGCATGATTGATTGCGTACGATCCACACTTTCTTTGAAATGGAGATAGCATGAAACGTTCAAGCGGCATCCTTCTTCACATTACCTCGCTCCCCTCTCCTTACGGCATCGGCACGCTGGGCAAGGAGGCATGTGCTTTTGCGGACTTTTTGAAACAAGCCGGTCAGACCTATTGGCAAATGCTTCCCGTGGGGCAAACGGGCTATGGGGACTCGCCTTATCAGCCCTTTTCCACCTTTGCGGGCAACCCGTATTTGATCGACCTTGACACGCTTGTAGAGGACGGGCTTTTGGAAGCGGCGGAGCTTGAAGCCGTCGATTGGGGCGGTGATGCACGGCGCGTCGATTACGGGCGCATTTACGAGCATCGTTTCTCGCTTTTAAAAAAAGCCTTCTTCCGCGCTCAGGCGCGTGATTGTTCCGAGGCCGAGGCGTTTTTTCACGAAAACGCCGCCTGGCTTAACGATTATGCGCTGTTCATGGCCGTGAAGGAGCAATTTTCCATGCGCGCATTCTCTACTTGGGACGATGACATTCGCCTGAGAGAACCCGCGGCTATGGCGCGATACCAAGAGCAGCTAAGCGAACAAACGCGTTTTTACGCCTTTGTGCAGTACCTGTTTTTTAAGCAGTGGCGCGCGTTCCGCGCGTATGTAAACGGGCTTGGCATAAAGCTTATCGGCGACCTGCCCATTTACGTTTCGCCCGATTCGGCGGACGTTTGGGCAAACCCTTCCTGCTTTCAGCTTGATGAAAACGGCATCCCTACGAGCGTTGCGGGCGTGCCGCCCGACTATTTTTCCAGCACCGGCCAACTTTGGGGTAACCCGCTTTACGACTGGAAGTACCACAAAAATACACACTATCAATGGTGGATCGAGCGCGTCGCAGCCGCTGCGGAGCTTTTCGACACGCTTCGCATCGACCATTTCCGCGGCTTTGAAAGCTACTGGAGCGTACCCTACGGCGAAGAAACCGCACAGCGCGGCAAATGGGAAAAGGGGCCGGGACTTGACCTTATCCATGCGCTTAATGGAGAGCTCCCCCATCTTTCCATCATCGCGGAGGATCTTGGGGTGATGACCGACGAGGTGCGCGCGCTTTTAAGGGATGCAGGCTTTCCTGGCATGAAGGTGCTTCAATTCGCCTTCGACTCCGGAGAGAAAAACGATTACCTGCCCCACAACTACGTGGAAAACAGCGTGTGTTACACAGGTACGCACGACAACAACACCCTTATGGGTTGGCTCGACGAGGCAAGCGAGAGCGACCGCGCCTTTATCAAGGAATACTTGGGGCTCAATGCCGAGGAAGGCTGGCATTGGGGCGTGATCCGCGGCGGGCTTTCCTCCGTGGCAAGGCTTTTCGTCGCCCCTATGCAGGATTATTTGGGCCTTGGCGCAAGCTGCCGCATGAACCGCCCTTCTACGCTTGGCGGCAACTGGGAGTGGCGTCTTCTCCCCGGCGAATGCACCGCTGCGCTCGCCGCGAAAATTCGCCGTTGCACCCAAATTTACGGCCGCCTTTGCGCGGAGGAAGCAGGAGAAGACCACTAAGGAAGTTCCCATTATTTCCCGGGAAACATCTTTGACGGTATCGGCCAATTGGCCGCATGCACGCTTATAACTTTTGCAACATACAGCAGCGCAGCTGCAAAACGAAAGAAAAGAAGGAGCCTTTCTATGACAAAGCTTATCATGTACGGCGCGGACGCCTGCCCCGACTGTGTTGAGGCGAAAGAGCAGCTTTCTAAGCTTGGGGACGCGGTAGAGCTTGATTACAGGGACATTACAAAAAGCCTTCGCCATATGAAGGAATTCCTTTCCTTTCGCGACCACGACGAGCGCTTTGCGCCCGTGATCCGCGCGGGTGCAATCGGCATTCCGTTTTTTGTTTCGGAGGATCATACGCGCACCTTTGAGCTTGGCGATCTTTTCCCCGAAGCCGTATCCGAACACACGGAAAGCACCTGCTCGCTCGATGGAAAGGGTTGCTAAGAAAACGAGGCTCATCTTGAACCGCAGCGCGCATCTGTTTGCGCCGTTGCTACCTTGCCCCAAATTGAAATTCTTCGCATCGCTTATGCTTTAAAAACGCGCGATTTTTCGTGCGTTTTTCCTTTTTGCGAAGCCATCAGGTCGAGTTCACGGTTTTTTCACAACCTGAAAGCGTGTTTTTATGAACGGTTATGCAAAAACCGTCGCTTAACAAGCAAACTGCTGCGCATTTACCAATTGAAATCCGGCATCGCTTTTTTATAATAAAACATATGTATAAAACATCGGCTTACGGCCCGTTTGAGGCCGTTTGCCGTTTTAGGAGTTTTAATCATGGCGAAAAGTTTTATTGAGCTTGCGGAAGTGACAAAGCGCTACCGTACCGGCGAGGTCACGGTGAACGCTGTGGACCGCATCAGTTTTGAAATCGAAAAGGGTGAGCTTGCGGTGATCGTCGGCCCGAGCGGTGCGGGTAAAACCACCGTGCTCAACATCCTCGGCGGTATGGATACCTGCGACGAGGGGCTTATTTCTGTGGACGGAGAAGAAGTAAGCCAGTTTACCGCAAAACGGCTTACCACCTACCGCAGGAGTGACATCGGCTTTGTTTTTCAGTTCTACAACCTCATTCCCAATTTGACCGCGCTTGAAAACGTGGAGCTTGCCGCGCAAATTTGCAAGAACCCGCTTGACGCGCTTGAAACACTCGAGGAGGTAGGTTTGAAGGAGCGCGCGCTGCACTTCCCTGCTCAGCTTTCGGGCGGCGAGCAGCAGCGTGTAGCCATTGCGCGCGCTTTGGCCAAAAACCCCAAGCTCCTTTTGTGCGACGAGCCAACCGGCGCGCTCGATTACGCTACCGGCAAGCACATTCTCGAGCTTTTGCAAAGGGCATGCCGTGAGCGGGGCGTCACGGTGGTTATCATCACGCACAATCAGGCCATTGCGCCGATGGCCGACCGCGTGATTTACGTAAGAAACGGCAAGGCCGAAAAAATTAAGCGCAACGCTACCCCCGTGCCCGTGGAGCAGATCGAATGGTAAACGAAAGAAATCCTCAAGCAAAGCGTCAAAAGCCCTGCCGCCGCGGCAGGCTATTCGTGCTGTTTCTTCGCCAAATCAAAGCATCCCTTGGTCGCTATCTTTCCATCGTCGTCATTACGGCGCTGGGCGTGGCCTTTTTTTCGGGTCTTCGCTCCATCGGCTCCGACATGCGCCTGACGGCGCAAACGTACATGCAAAATGCGCGCTTTATGGATTTGCGCCTTCTTTCCACGGGCGGCTTCACCGACGACGACCTTGAAGTTGTACGCGGCGTTTCAGGCGTATCCGAGGCGATTCCCGCCTATTCCGGCGAGGCCTTGGCACAGCTTTCCGACAAGGCACTTGCCGTGCGCTTTCATTCCCTCCCCGAGAACGGCGAGGAAATGAACCTTTTGACCCTCCTCGAGGGACGCATGCCGCAGAAAAGCGGCGAGTGCGTCATGGACCCGTACTTCATGGGTAAATCCAGCCTCAGCGTCGGCGATACGGTGCAGTTTGCTACGGGTGGTGACGACGCACTTTCCGACATGCTCAAGACCGACCGCTTCACCATAGTGGGTGTTGTGCAGTCGCCGCTTTACATTTCCTTTGATCGTGGCGCAAGCACCGTGGGAAGCGGCGAAACCGACGCATACTGCTTTGTTTTGTTTGAGGATTTTTCGTATTCCGCATACACGGAGCTGAACCTTGCTTTAGCGGGCAGCGACGCAATTGACCGCTACTCCTCCGGCTACGACGAACTTCTTTCGCCCGTTGAAGATGCATTGGAAAAAGCAGGCGTGGCGCGCAGCCAAATCCGCTATGAGGAAATTTACGCGGAGGGCCGTGAAAAGCTTGACGATGCCAAAAAGGAAGTGGCCGATGCCGAGAGGGAACTAGCAGACGCCGCGCAAAAACTCAAGGATGCACGCGCAGAGCTCGATAGCGGCTGGGCAGACTACCTTGAGGGCGTTGAAACCTTCAACGACCAAATCAAAAGCGGCAAGTCCGCGCTCAAAAAAGCGCGTGCACAGTATGAGGAAGGCCTTGCCGAATATGAAAATGGCCTTGCGGAATATGAAAGCGGCAAAAGTGACGCGCAAGCGCAACTGAGCGAAGCCGCCGCCAACCTTGAAGCGGGCCGTAAAGAATACGAAGCCGGCCTTGCCCAATATGCGCAGGCCGACCAATATTGCGCCGCGCTCGAAGGCGCGCTTTCCGCGGGCGATTCGCCGCAAACGGCCGCCGCGATCGGCGCCCTTGCGCCAAGCGCACAGGCGATTGACGCGGGGCTTTACGCCGCGCTTTCCTACTATGCGCAAAGCCCGAGCGCCGAAAGCTTTTCCGCCGCCTCACAGGGGGTGAGCGGTTTTCGAGCGGGACTTACAGAAAGCAAAAAAGCACTCGATGACTCAGCAGCGAAACTTGCAAGCGGCGAAGATCAGCTTGCCGCCGCGCGCGCGGAAACGAAAGCGCAGCTAAGCGAGGCACAAGCGAAGCTCACCGACGCCAAGGCCAAGCTGGACACGGCCGCGCAGGAAATAGAAAAAAACGAGGCACGCCTTTCCCGCGCCGAGCGAAACGGGCAAAATGAGCTTGACGAAGCCAAGCAGAAGCTCGTTGACGGCGAGGCCGAATATGCGGATGGCAACGCGGAATACCTTGAAAAAAAAGCCGAGGCTGAGCCGGAGCTTAAAGATGCCCGCAAAGAAATTGCCGATGGCGAGCAGACACTTGCCGATTTAAAACTTCCCGAATGGTACGTGCTCAGTCAGGACGAAAACCTAGGCTTTAACAGCTTTGAACAGGACACCGAGCGCATGGACGCGCTTAGCCAGGTAATTCCTGTGGTCTTTTTCCTCGTGGTGGCGCTTGTTGTGATGACCTCCATGACGCGCCTTGTGGACAGCGACCGCTCCCACATCGGCACGCTGAAATCCCTCGGCTACACGAGGGCCTCCATTGCGGCGAATTACCTGTTTTACGCGGTTTCCGCGTCGCTTTTTGGCTGCGCGGCGGGTGCGGCCTTTGGGCCTGATCTTTTCCCACGCATCGTGTTTAACGCCTACACGGTGATGTACACCCTCCCACCGCTTCTCGTGCAGTATGACCCCGTGCTTATGGTGCTTTCGGTGCTGGTTGCGGTTTTGAGTGCGGCGCTCCCTGCGTGGCTCGTATGTTTGAGAAGCCTCAAAAGTACACCCGCTGAGCTGATTCGTCCGCAGGCCCCTCGGCCGGGAAAACGCATCCTCCTAGAGCGCATCGGCTTTGTATGGAAACGTGTGAGCTTTTCGGAAAAAGTTTCCATGCGCAACCTTTTCCGTTATAAAAAGCGCCTTTTGATGACGGTATTCGGCGTGGCGGCCTGCACGGCGCTCATGTTTACCGGCTTTAGCATCAACGACGCAATTACGCTCGTCATCCCCAAGCAATTTGAACAGCTTCAAACCTACGATTTAAAGTTGTCGCTCAAGAAAAGCCTCACCGAGGAACAGCAAGCAGGCATTGATTCGGCGCTTGCGGCCGAGAAGGATGTTTCGCTTCGCACGACGCTGTCTCAAAAAAACATGGAAGTTACGGAAAACGGCTCTACTGTGACCGCCGTGCTCAACGTTCCTTTTGAACAAGACGCTTTTTCTGAATTCATCACTCTGCGCGAGCGCGTTTCCAAGCAGGCGCTCACGTTTGACGATAGCGGGGTTATCGTTACGGAAAAGCTTGCGGATATACTCGACGTAAGCGTGGGCGATACGTTTACCGCCGCCGATGGCGACGGCAACCGTTTTTCCTTCACAGTGAGCGGCATAGCGGAAAACTATATCGCGCACTACATTTACCTAACCCCCGCGCTCTACGAAAAAACATTTGCGGAGCCCCCCGTGAAAAACACCATCCTCTGCAACCTTTCTTCCAAGGACGGTGCGGAGGCCATTTGTGAGCGTCTTTTGGCGGTGGACGGCGTATCCGCCGTATCGCTCACAAACCTTGCGCGCGGCAACATGCAAAAGGTGATGACGGCGCTTAGCGTAATCGTGCTGGTGCTTATCTTCTCGGCGGCGGCACTGGTGTTTGTGGTGCTTTTCAGCCTCAACACCATCAACCTTGAGGAGCGCGCGCGTGAGCTTGCCACTCTGAAGGTGCTTGGGTTTTACAACAGCGAGCTCGCCGCCTACATCTACCGCGAAAACGTGTGGCTGACGCTTCTTGGAATTGCTGCGGGGCTTTTGATGGGCGTGGGCTTACAGCGTTATGTGCTGATGACCACGGAAGTGAATCTTTTGATGTTCAGCCGCGACATACTGCCGCAAAGCTATTTATACTCTGCGGTGCTCACGCTCGTATTTGCGATGCTGGTGAACCTTTTCATGCTATCACACTTTAAAAAGATCGATATGGTATCCTCGCTCAAGAGCGTGGAATGACCTGCATACTAGGCTTCTTTCTGCAAAAGGGTGCCCTTAAAAGGCACCCTTTTTTATCAAGCGTTTTCCTTGGTTCGAGAAGCTGTACCGCACAGGGTATCATGCAACCTGTGTTTTTACATAAGCTCTATGGGGCAGCATCCCCCGCAGCACGTTACGCGGGAAGATGACAAGCAACGGGCGGATATGAAATCCTTTCCTGCAAGAAAACCGTTTGAGGCACGGATCCTACAGTAAAAGAAACGCCCCGCACATTGCCGTGCGGGGCGCTTGACGTTTTATGGCTTCTGGAGTTCAGCCGTTATGCGTTGGCGGATGTTTGCTTGTCCTGCTCCTTCTTTTTGGAGCCTGCAACGATTGCCGCTACCACATACACCGCAAGGATGAGAAGCTGCCAGATGGAGTACTTGTCCCAAATGTCCATCAGCTTGAGCGGCTGGGTGAGGAAGAAGAACACGATCGCTCCGATTGCGGCGATGATCGAAATCACCTTTGCGCCGGTGTGCTTGGAGCCCTTTTCGTTCTTGCCCGCTTCGGCAGCCTCCTGCTCCTTCTTGGAGGTCTTCTTGAACACGAGCACCACCGTGCCAATCACGGTCACGACCATGGCAAGAAGGTTCACAAGCGTCAGCAGATCGGCGCTGTTTTCGGGCTGTGCCTCAAGAGGCACTTCCTCGTCGGGGATCTCAACAACAGGCTCATCGACGGGAGCGGGATTCAGAGGAACCTCCTCGTCGGGGATATCCACGACCTCGGGGCTGACGCTGGGCTCAACCGTGGGTTCCGTGGTCGTCGGCGGTGTCGCCGGTGTCGTCGGCGGCGTCGGCGGTGTCGTCGGCGGTGTCGTCGGCGGCGTCACGACGGGCGTGAAGGTGTAAATCGCGGCCACAACGAGGTCGCCGGTGATGTTGTTAAAGGCCTTATCCCAACCGTTAAAGGTGTAGTCGGCGTAAGCCGGAACGGTGGGGGCGGTTGCGCCATTGCCGTGTTGCACCTGCTGGCTGTCAAGCTGCGTGCCGTTAAGTCCGAGGAACGTTACGGTGTAGACTTTGAGCTGCCAGTGAGCGGTGAAGCTGCGGTCGCCCATGCTGCCCGTCGGAATCGTGACGGTCATAACCGGGGTCGTGCTTTCACCTTCTGTCCAGCCGAGGAAGTCGTAGCCTTCCCTCTCCGGGTCGTTTAGTGTGATCTCGTCGCTGTTCACGTTATAGGTAGCGGGGTTCGCGCCGTTCACGCCACCCTCGCCAAGGGTATAGGTAATGTTATACTGGTTCAGCTGCCAAACCGCATACAGCGTTATGTTGCCGGTGGTCGAGTTGATGGCGTTACCGGTGGAACCGGCACCAACGCTCGCGGCCGCGGCCTCCTCATCGGCATCCCAGCCGAGGAACGTGTAGCCGAGCCTGTTGATGTCGCCCTGCGCCGCCGCGTCAAACATATCCTGCGGGTTTATGCCGCTGTAAAGGTAGGTGTCTACGGGGGTTGTGCCGCTGCCGCCGTTCAGGTTGTAGGAGACGCGGAACTCGTATTTATCGGCCACGCCGTCGCGGTCCGTATCTTCATCCCAAATGGCCGTGAAGGTCTTGTCACCCTGGGCGCCGGCTTCGATGCCTGTGACCACGGCTTGGTTTTCATCCTGCCACTCCACGAACACGTAGCCGTCCCTCGTCGGGTCGTCAAGCGTAATCGGGAGGGTGGTCACGTTATAGGTAGCGGGGTTCGCGCCGTTCACGCCGCCCTCGCCAAGGATATAGGTAATGTTATACTGGTTCGCCTGCCAAATCGCATACAGCGTTATGTTGCCAGTGGTCGAGTTGATGGCGTTACCGGTGGAACCAGCACCAACGCTCGCGGCCGTAGCCTCACCATCGGTATCCCAGCCGAGGAACGTGTAGCCGAACCGGTTGATGTCGCCCTGCGAAGCGGCGGTAAACGTGGACTGTGAACCGATGCCGCTGTAAAGCTTATTGTCCACAGGCGTTGTGCCGCTGCCGCCGTTCAGGTTGTAGGAAACGCGGAACTCGTCTTTGTCGGCTACGCCGTCGTGATCCGTATCCACTTCCCAGTTGGCAACGAAGTGCTTAT
>JAEZGQ010000022.1 GCA_023416895.1 Bacillota bacterium
TCGGTGTAAAAGAAAACGTTCGCTTCCTCGGCTTCCGAAGCGATGTTTCCGCGCTTTTGCAGGCGTTCGATGTATTTTTGCTCCCGTCGATGTTTGAGGGGTTTCCGATCGTGCTTGCAGAGGCGCAGGCGGCTGCGCTCCCCAGCGTGGTATCTGATACCATCGCGAAAGAAGTCGCCGTCACGCAGTTCGTGCGCTTTTGCTCGATTCAAGAATCACCGGCCGCGTGGGTCGCGCAGATAGAGGCCGCCTTAAAACTCCGGCGGGATGCGACGGGTGCCAAAGCCGCGCTCGAGCGCGCGGGACTTACCCAAAGCGCGGCGCAAAAAAAACTGTTTTCCATACTTTACGGGGAGTGAACCCATGCGACAAACCACAAAAAAACTTTACGATGGAACGTTCTTTCTTTATTGCTACCTCACGCTTACGCTGCTGTCGTTCAATCCGTTCGTTTACTATTTGCCCGTCATACGCGTTCTTGTGGCGCTTACGGCGCTTTTGGGTGTAGCCGCGTTTTGCTACCGGCTGATCCGCTACAAAAAATACAAGGATACGCCTTGTCTGTGGGGTGCGTGCGCGTTTCTTTTGAGCGCGCTTGTTACGCTGCTTCTCAACGTGCGCTACGGGCTTATGGAGAGCGCCCAAGGGTTTTTGTGGCTTCTTTTTCAGCTTTTGATCCTTTTCCCGCGCGATGCGTTCGAAAAAAAGGAAACCATGCTCAAACAATTTTATGGCATCGGCGGATACTTTGTTGCCTACAATGCGCTGATGGCGTTTCTCGGGCTTCTTATGGTGCTTTTCGGCTATGGCGAGGTGCATGCATTGAGCCCTACGGAGGTCGTGCCGCGCGGATTTGTATGGGGGCGACTTTGGGGCATGTACAGCGACCCCAACTACGGTTCGGCTTTTGTTTGCGTAAGCTTTGCGCTCAGTTTGTACTTTTTCATGCGCGTGCGCACGCGGCGGATGCGCGTACTGCTTGCGTTTTGTATGCTTTTTCTTTATTTGTATGTGGTGTTTTCCGATTCACGCACCGGCATGGTAACGCTCGCGGCGCTTTTAACGGCCTATGCGTTTTTTCGCTTTTTTGCCCGCGTGGGAGAGCGGGGCAAAAATGCACTTCGCCCCTTTCGGCGCGCGGCGGTTTCGTTATTGCTTGCCATATGCGTTGCGGGTTGCGCTGCGGGCGGCGTGCAGGTGGTGAAACTTGCTTACAACAGCTTTGTGAGCCTTGTCTACCCGCCTGAGGAAGGCGCGCCGGGCGAGCAGCCGGGTGACGATAAACACATTGAACGCGGCTATGACGACCAGAGCGACATGTCAAACGGCCGCCTTGCGCTTTGGAAAAGCGGATTGGAGCTTTTCTCAAAGGCGCCTGTGTTCGGTGTGGGTTTTCGCAACTTTCAAGCTGCCGCGCGGGAGCTTGTGCCGTCGACTTACCTAATCAACAACCCGCAGAACTTCCAGTTCGACGCCTATCATAACGTGGTGGTGGATGTGCTGGCTGCGCAGGGATCGGTAGGTATTTTCGCGTTTCTTGCGTTTGCGCTGTGCGCGCTTGTGCGTGTGTTTCGGCTCTTTTGGCGCGCGGCAAGGCATGATACGCGTACCGCTCTGCTTGTGGGTACGCTTTGTGCGGTGCTTGCGGCCATACTCGTGGAAAGCCTTTTTATTTCGGATCTTTTTTATGTGAATACGCCCACTTCGTTTTTGTTCTGGTTTGTGCTGGGGCTGTTGATGCGCTTAACAAAGGACTTGGGAAAGCGAAGCGATTTTGCTGTGGGCGCGCGGCTTGAGGAATGGGAGACGGTGCTGGCCCAACCGCTATGCACCCCGAGAGGGAGGGAGGCGAAGTAACATTCGCATGAAAATGGGCGGCGCAGCCGGTTCCGTTGCAGCTAACGCCGTAGCGCGCCTTGTGATGTACGCACTCAACCTTCTTGTGCCTGTGCTCGTTGGGCCGTATGTTGCCCGTGTGCTGGACGTTGCGCTTTACGGGGAGTACAACGCCGCGCTCAGCGTAATGCAGTGGTTCCTTTCGTTTGCGTCTTTTGGCATTTACACCTACGGCATGCGGCAATCAAGCCGCGTGCGTGACGACTTGGAGCGCACGCGCGCCGTATTCGAGCCGCTGTATCGTTTCGGCGTGCTTACAGCCTTGATTGGATGGCTTTTCTTTATGGCGTTTGCGTTGCTGTTTCAAAAACACGCACAAACGCTGTACGCAGTTTTGGGGTTGCAGGTGCTTTTTAACGCATTTGCCGTGGAGTGGGTGAACGAGGCGTTTGAAAACTATCCGTTCATCCTCTACAAAACCGCCGCGGTGCGGCTTATCTATGTGGCGGCGGTGTTTTTGTTCATACGCCGCGCGGAGGATATCGTGCCGTTTGCGCTCGTTTCAAGCTGCGCCGTATTTTTGAACCACTTCTTGGGCTTTTTGTACATCCGCCGCCGCGTGAAACGCAAAAAAACGCGCATGGCAGAGGTGACCGCGCTCGTGAAGCCGCTTGCGGTGATGATGCTTCTTACCAACGCAAATCTGCTTTACCTCATGCTCGACAGGCTGTATTTGAGCGCATTTGCGCACGAAAAGGCATATGTTACCTATTACACCCTTCCCATGCTCATCATGAGTGCGGTCATGAACGTTTTAAGCTCGCTTGTTTATGTTACCGTGCCGCGCCTTTCCCATAAGCTATCAAAGTGCGATCAAGACGGGTACAAAAACCTTCTTTCCGTTTCTGCGCATACGTTTTTTCTCATTGCCATGCCGGTGTGCGCGGGAATCGGCGCGCTTGGCCCACAGGCGATGCTCCTTTATGGCGGAGGGCAGTATGTAGCGGCGGGGAGCGCGCTCATGGTGTTCGGCGCGCGGTATGTGGTGAACGCTATTGATCTTTCCCTTTCCAACCAAATTCTTTTTTTGCACGGCATGGAAAAGAAGCTTTTTAAGCTTTACCTTTGGGGCGGGCTCTTTAACCTCGCGATGAAGGCGGTGCTTTTTGCGCTTCGAATTTTCGATCCCGCGCTGTGCATCGCCACGACCTGTTTGTGCGATGTGGCCGTTGTTTTTCGGCAGCAAAAACTGATTGGGAAAACCTTTGGAAAAGCGCTTTCGCCGCTCGACGCACCCACCATGAAATACGCCCTTTTTTCACTTCTTTTCTACCCCGTGTGCGCGGTGCTGCGCTTGCTTTTTCCGCTTCGCGCCGCGCTCGACACCGCATTCTTCTTGTATCTTCTGGCGGCTGTGGCGCTTTGCGCGGCACTCTATGCGGCGGCGTTGTTTTTTACGCGCGACTCGGTGTTTTTTAACCTTTTTGAAAAGCTGAAAGCCCGCTTCCAAAGAAAAAGCCGCGCGTGAGCGCGGCAAAGTGTTGCTACTTTGTCCCCGGGGGCCATTTGATGGGGCCTGCCTTTTTGTTGCCAGTTTTTGCCTTGCCTTCAATTTCGGGCACGGGCTTTTCTTCGTTCTTTTCAAAGTGGTTGCGCTGGCGTGCCTCGGTGCCGTGCGGTGCTTCGGGATTGGGGCGGCGCATGCCTGCTTTTGCCATAAGCGTTCTCCTTTACACGTCGTTGTTGGGAGTGGAATGCTTTTTCGCGTTGCGGTTTTGGTTCTGGTTTTCGCGCGTTAACGGTGTTTGGCCGTTCGCTTTTTTGTTTCGCACCTGTTTTTTGTCGATCTGTCCGTCCTTTGGCATACAACCTCCTTCATATATACCGTGCGGTTTCTATGGCTTAGTATTTGCCCAAACTTAGCGCACAAACAAAAAAGCGCGCTCCCAAATTTTACGTTGGAATACAAAACGCTCCTTACAAATGTTATAATAGCGGAGGCGGCTTTGCTCCGGTTTTTGCGCGCGCGTTTTTGCCATTTGCATCGATGCGTTCGCGCTTCCTTTACCGCAAACGCCGCGAAAAATTGGATTTGGGGAACAGCATGGATTTAAGCATCCTGAATGAACGGCAGCGCGAGGCGGTGGAGTGCCTAGAAGGCCCGCTTCTTGTTCTTGCGGGCGCGGGCAGCGGAAAGACCCGCGTTCTTACCTACCGCATCGCAAACCTTATGGAGCACGGGGTAAAGCCGTGGAACGTGCTCGCACTTACCTTTACCAACAAGGCCGCAAGCGAAATGCGCGAGCGCGTGGAGGCGCTTGTACAATTTGGCGCGGAGGAGATGTGGGTAACCACCTTCCATTCCTGCTGCGTGCGCATTTTAAGGCGCGAGGCCGACCGCATCGGCTACGCGCGCAATTTTGTAATTTACGACGATTCCGACCAAATGAGCCTCATCGGCGACTGCCTTAAGCAGCTCGGCCTCAACGAGAAGGACCTTCCCAAGCGCGACGTCAAGAGCCATATCAGCGACG
>JAEZGQ010000026.1 GCA_023416895.1 Bacillota bacterium
TGCGTTTGTTCCGCATAAGGCCCTCCCAAGCACCAACGTATAAGTATTATAATATTGCGCGATTGCGTTTTCAAGCATAATGTTGTTTTTCTTGTATATTTTTACATGCTCAAAGCGATTCATGCGCCTTTTTGACGATAAACGCCACGGTTTCCTCAAAGGTCTGTGTGTCAGCCCGTAAACGGTCGGTATTTTTTTGCAAGATCAGCAAGAACTCAATGTTCCCTTTCGGGCCGGTAATCGGTGAAAAATCAACCTCCATCACATCAAACCCGGTAAAGTTTGCAAAATTCACTGCTTCAAGCAAAACCTCACGATGCGTTTCCTCCGAGCGTACTACACCATTTTTGCCAACCTTTCCCCTGCCTGCTTCAAATTGCGGTTTGATGAGGATTACCGCGGTTGCGCCATCTTCCAAACACGAAAAGAGCCCCGGAAGAATGAGCCGTACGGAGATGAACGATACGTCAACGGATGCAAACTGCGGTGCCTCCATAAACCAGTCGGGTGCGATAAACCGCGCGTTTGTCCGTTCCATCACAACAACGCGTTCGTCACTTCTGAGCCGCCAGTCGAGCTGACCATAGCCGACATCAACGGCGTACACCTTTTTTGCACCGTTTTTCAGCATGCAATCGGTAAACCCGCCCGTGGATGCGCCGATGTCCACCGCAACCTTGCCATTCAAATCAAGGCCGTATTCCTTGATCGCCTTTTCAAGCTTCAGCCCGCCACGGCTCACATAGATGAGGGTGTTTTCCTTAACGGTCAGAACTTGATGTTCGCCAACAGCGGTGCCCGGTTTGTCGAGCTTTACGCCGTCGCAGTTCACCATTCCTTCCATAATCAGCGAGCGGGCTTTTTCGCGGCTCTCCGCAAGCCCAAGCTCCACAAGCCTTTGATCCGCCCTTGTTCCCTTCATTTCCCCTCACCTTAAGACTTTCTTGCAAGCGTGCGCTCGGTGAGCGCAATTAAAAACCATGCACGCTCCCCGAAGCCTCGGAGGATTTCTGTTGCCTCCTCTGCCGTTTCGCGCGCCATCTCCTTGGATGCTTCCATCCCATAGCACGAAGGATACGTCA
Source organism: Bacillota bacterium (assembly GCA_023416895.1). Classification (GTDB taxonomy): domain Bacteria; phylum Bacillota; class Clostridia; order Christensenellales; family CAG-138; genus UBA7707. Next base: position 1,083 of record JAEZGQ010000026.1, read on the forward strand.
ATTTGCCCTCAGCCTTGTCTTTCCCGGGCGTTTTACCAAGCGATATAAGGCTGCCTTCTACATCCAGAATATCGTCGGTAATCTGAAAAAGCATGCCGTATAGCCCGCCAAAGCGCGCCATCGCTGCTGCTTCCGCATCGCTCGGGGTTCCAACATACGCGCCCGCCATCAACGATGCGCGAAGCATCGCACCGGTCTTTCGCGCGTGGATGTAACGAAGCCTTTGAGCATCGGCACAAGCGTCTTTCTCGCTTTCAAGATCGGCCATTTGGCCGGCGATCATGCCGCTTATACCCGCTGCACGCGCAATTTCCTGCAGCGCGACCAAATAGGAGGAAATCTGCTGCTGCCAAACAAGCGTTGCATCCGCAAGAATCTCAAACGCGTAAGAAAGAAGCGCATCGCCCGCAAGCACTGCCGTTGCCTCGCCAAACGCCTTATGGCTGGAGGGTTTTCCCCGGCGGAAATCGTCGTTGTCCATGCAGGGCAAATCATCGTGGATGAGCGAATAGGTGTGAATCATTTCGAGCGCGCACGCGAACGGAAGCGCTGCGTCGCGGTTGCCGTTAAAAAGATCGCATGCCGCAAGTGTCAGCACGGGACGCAGGCGTTTTCCTCCGCCCAAAAGGCTGTAACCCATCGCTTCGCGCAAGGAAGCCGGAATGCGCTCCTGCGCCATGTATGCGTCAAGCCGCCGCTCAATCGTCTCGCGGTATTCGCTTATGGTTTGTTCAAAGTTCATGATTCGACCGCCTTGATTTTTCCGCTTGCCGCATCCACCGCGTCAAGCCGCGCGTCAAACGCGTTCAAAAGCTCCGTACAGTATTGCGAAAGCTTTTGGCCCCGCTCGTAAAGAAGCACCATTTCCTCCAAAGGGAGGTTGCCGGCGCTCAGCTTTTGCACCGTTTCCTCAAGCTGATTCATCGCGCTTTCAAAGCTCAATGTTTCTTCCTTTTTCAAAACCTATTCCTCATTTCTCGTTATAACGTACCTGTTCCACGGCAACCGCCGCAACGCCGTCGTGTAAAACGACCTCCGCCTCTTTCACTTCGGCGAGCGCATACACGCTCGTCAAAAAACTGCCGTCGCGCTTTTTCACAAGCGCGTAGCCGCGTTTGAGCACAAGGTGGGGCGAAAGCGCCTCCATGCGGCCGTTGAGCTGTTCAAGCCTTCCATACGCACCCACCACCGCCGCGCGCGAGGCGTTTTCAAGCGCTGTTTTCCTCGCCTCAACATCCTGACGCAACCTTTGCGAAACGTTCTTTGGTGCCGCAAAGCCAGAGGAACGTGCTGCTGCAGCAAGTGAAGCCCGCAAGGTTTGCGCACGGTTTCTTGGTGAGGCTTTCAGCGCGAAAGAAAGTTCCTCCACGCGGTTTATAAGCTTTCCGTACTCCGGCACGCAAAGCTCCGCCGCTGCGGATGGCGTGGGCGCGCGAAGATCCGCCGCAAAATCCGCAATGGAAAAATCCGTTTCATGCCCCACGGCGCTTACAATGGGAATTTTGCTTTCGTAAACGGCGCGCGCAACGACTTCCTCGTTAAACGCCCAAAGGTCTTCCATGCTCCCGCCGCCCCTGCCAACGATCAGTACATCCGCAAGCGCAAGGCGGTTCATTTCCGAAATGGCGCGGGCGATCTCCTCCGCAGCGCCCTCTCCCTGCACCTTTACGGGGTATAGAAGCAGGTGCATCGAGGGATAACGGCGTTTTACAATGTTGATGATATCCTGCAATGCCGCGCCTGTAGGCGAAGTAACGACACCGATACATTTGGGCAAAAAAGGAATGGGCTTTTTATGCGAGGGGTCAAAAAGGCCCTGTGCCTCAAGACGAGTCTTCAGCATCATAAACCGGCGGTACAAAACGCCTTCGCCCGCTTCCTCCATGGTGCGGACGTAGAACTGGTATTGCCCATCCTTCGTATAAAGCGAAACGCTGCCCGAGGCCAGTACGGAAACACCGTCTCGCGGCTCAAACAAAAGCGACTGCGCGCTTTGGCGAAACATCGCGCATCGAATCA